>DATALK010000472.1:0-2011 GCA_036261085.1 Phototrophicaceae bacterium
GAGCAGTATGGCTCATATTTTCATCAGCTACAGTAAAAAGAACCGCGCTTACGCTCGCCAACTGGCTGATAAACTGTTAGAACTCGGCTTTGATGTCTGGATTGATGACCGGATTGATTACGGTGATGACTGGTGGCAAACTATTTTTCACGCCATCCGCAGCGCTCGCGCCTTTGTCGTCATCATGACCGATGAGGCGAGCGCCTCCAAATGGGTGCAGCGCGAAGTCACGCTGGCCGACCAGCACACTAGTCCGGCTTTTCCCGTCTGGCTGAGTGGCGATTTTCATGACAGCGCCAATTGGTCTATTTATGTGCGCACCCAGTACGCCGATGTGCGCGAGGGGCAGTTGCCGGATGAGGAATTTTACAGCCGGTTAGCGACCAGTGTGCCGCGCAAAATTGTCCCCGGCCAGGAAGTGACGCCCAGCAAACCCGTGAGCGCACCGGCGGCCAAACCCGCTGCCGCCCGCCGCCGCAAAACAGCGCCTTTACCAGCCCCCTTTAGCTGGATTAACATCCCGACGGGGACAGTGACCGTGGAAGCCGGGGGTTATGTGCCCGAAGGCGGGCAAACATTCGCGGTTCCAGCGTTTGCCATTGCCACCTACCCGGTAACCAATGCCCAGTTTGCGCGGTTTATCGAGGCCAACGGTTATGCCGACCCACAGTGGTGGACGGAGGCCGGTTGGCAAACCCGCACAAATTTTAACTGGACACACCCCCGTTACTGGAATGATCGCAAATTTAACGGCGCGAATTATCCGGTGGTGGGTGTCTCCTGGCACGAGACGCTGGCTTTTTGCCGCTGGTTAGGCGCAGTCACGGGGGAACCGATTACCCTGCCTACCGAACAGCAGTGGCAGCGCGCCGCGCAGGGGGACGATAACCGAGATTATCCCTGGGGCAACGAATGGGACGACAGCCGGTGCAATAACAGCGTCAGCAAAGACTGGCAGCGCAACAGTACCTCGCTCGTGACGCAGTTTGAAGGCCAGGGTGATAGTCCCTTTGGTGTCGTTGATATGGCGGGCAATGTGTGGGAATGGTGTCTGACTGCCTACCAGACCGGCAGCACCGCGCCCGATGGCAGCCAGGATCGCGTGCTGCACGGCGGTTCGTGGCTCAATTCCGCGCCCACTAATTTTAATGTGGCGGGGCGGGATTGGGTGGTGCCGGATTATTGGAATCTCTATTTTGGCTTCCGCTGCGCCCGCTCGGAGTGAAGCCGCGCCCGTTGATCCGGTGTGACGGACGGGCCATCGCCCGTCCATCGGTTGACTAATGACTATAGACTGACGACTAGAGCGTGTTTGAAAATTAGGTTGTACCGGCCTTGAGCGAGAATTTTAGGGACCTTACCTCACCCCCTCAGCCATATTATGGAGAGGGGCGTGAGGTTCTGGTGACTGGAGACTACAGACTATAGACTTTTTACGATGGCCGCCGGACGCGCTGATTCCGCGCCTGCGTGCGTTCGGAAACGGCCACCGGGCGGCGAGTCCCTTGTAACAGCCGCACGCGCGCCACACTGAGGATTAACCCGACTCCGGCCATCACCACCACCAGCGACGAGCCGCCAAAGCTGATAAACGGCAGGGATGCGCCCGTCGGCGGGACGAGCGCCAGCATCACCGCGATATTGAGGAGGGCTTTGATGGCAATCCAGATGGTTAATCCGGCAGCCAGCAGCAGGCCAAAGGGGTCTACGGCGCGGCGGGCAATTTGCAGCCCGCGAAAGACGAGGATAATGTACAATCCGACAATCAGCGTAGCGCCCAGGATGCCGAGTTCTTCCCCGATCACGGCAAAAATACTGTCGGTGTGGGGCACAGGCAGGTTTTCATATTTTTGTTTGCCCTGGCCCAGTCCGACGCCAGTCCAACCGCCGTTGTTAAACGCCTTGATGGCCTGCTGGATGTGATAATCCGCCTGGGTTAAATCTGACGCGCCGGACAGATATGTGGACATACGCCCTTGCGCGTAATCCGGGCCGGAGTAGGTGATGTAAA
>DATALK010000473.1:0-3793 GCA_036261085.1 Phototrophicaceae bacterium
GACCAGGGGATGAGAAACGGATTTGGTTAGTCCGACAGGCGGGCGGCAAGGCTGGGGGCGCTGACCTGACCGACGATGACCTGTGGGGTGTTGTGCCGCTAGAGGCTAAAGCCTCCGGCTACCGGTTTCGGCGGGAAGGTGGCTTCAGCCGACTCAAACCCGCCGAGGAATGTTCTGGTAGAAGGATGTTTGCTGATAACAAAAGGCTTTATGGATGAATCAAGGTTTGGCGGTAGCAGTCGGCGTAGAAGCTAATGTTGGTGTGCGGCTTGGTTCGGCGGTAAGCGTGGCAACCATCGCTTCAAAGTCAAATGGGTTTGGTTCTGTGGGCAATTCTTTATCTGGGGCAAACCCCATAAGATACCCGTTTTCCGAGACAGTTTCTTTAAACGGCCACCGATCCTCGTACCCCGCAACATCCTGAAAAGGGAAATAGATTATGTTAGAGATTACCCCAAATCCAGGCGGGTATTCGGAAGCAGGTGGGTCATATCTCACATACAAAACCGCTGCAATCCCACGCTCAAACCAGAATGCTACACGATGAGTTGGCGCAGACGAATAAGTAACCACATCTGGAATACCGTAATGCCTTACCAATATCTCGATAGTGTAAGGATCAAAGGTGGCTGGGCTTGGAGGTTCAGGCGTGGCATCATCATATAACTTTTCAAGTTCGGAGGTTGTGGGAAAAGTCCTATTTGAGGCAATAACAACTTCATTTATTACACATACATCAACACGCTGATATATCGTTTTATCATCAAGACGATAAAAATAAACCAGCGTTTCCCCTGATGCCTCAGAGTACTCTATAATAATATCGAAATACTCTGAGTATATTTCCTCGATTTGTTGGAGTGTAGTTTCACCAATGGTAACTAACCCTATGGAGGGGCCGTTACCTTTAAGTGCCTCATCACAGACCAGAACACTTGGGAAGTAAGTATAAATAGGTCTGGCTTCCGTAGGAGTGGATGTGGGGGATGCTTGCCCTTGCACCGGATTAAAAGTTAGCAGAATACCGACTGCCGCCAGCCCAAACAAAATGATGTTTGGTCGAATCGCTCTCATGCAACAATGACCTTTCAACCAGATTGTCAATTGTAGTTACAATATTTTAACCGATAGTCCTCAAAGTTAATTAGTCCGATAATCGTTCAGCGAGGCCAGGAGCGGTGGCCTGACGGACAATCACCTGCGGGGTGTTGTGCCACGCGGCGCAGGCTTGCAGCATTGTTTTGAGTTCGGCGACGAGGGCATCATCCACAATCACGCCGGGTTCGAGATGCAGCGCCTTGACCTCAAACAGGCCGTCTTTGCGGTGCGCTTTGGGGTCGAGGCGGCCAATCAGCCGGTTCTGGTAGAGAATCGGCAGGGTGAAATAGCCGTACTGACGTTTGGGCGCGGGGGTGTAACACTCGATCTGGTAGGTGAAGTTAAACAATTCCTGCGCCCGCGTCCGATCCCAGACGATGGGATCAAACGGGGAGAGCAGGGTGGTTTTGGAAACGGGGATGTGGCCGTCCGCCGCCGCTGCGATGGCCGCCTGCTGGTCAGGGTGGTAATAACCGGGAACATCCCAGCCTTCGACCTGAACGGTCTGGAACTGGCCCCGCTGCGCCATTTGGTCGATCAGGCGCAGAATCAGCCGCTTGTGCAGATACATTGGCAGCCGGAAATAGTCAGCAATCCAGGCGGCTTTGACGACGCCTAAGGCTCTAATTGTGTTCAGCACAAAGGTTTCATAAACGGTTTCGATGGCGGGCGAACGGGCATCGTCCCAATCCGGCAAAATGCGCTCGCGCAGCTCATACACACGCTGGAAATTGTGGCGCTTGGCGACCATCAAATCGCCGCGAAACCACAGGCCTTCCAGCGCCGTTTTTTCATCCTTCCAGTTCCACCAGCCGCCGGGAGCGCCATCGGTGCGTTCAAAATCGGCAGAGCGCACCGGGCCATTGTCGCGGATGTGGGTCAGCAGTTGATTCACCAATTCGGCATGGGAGTCCAGCCAACTACGCCAGCCGTTTTCGTTCCAGGTGCGGCGTTCGACCATAATCCGGCGATAGAGGGGATAATCGTCCACTGGCAGGAAAGACGCCGCGTGCGACCAGTATTCAAACAGCGCGCCCTCGGCTAGAAGTTCATCCAGCCAGCGCGGCTGATAATCTCCCAGGCGGCTCCACAACACCAGATAGGGACTGCGCGCCACCACATGAATGGTATCAATCTGCAAAACGTGCATCTGTCGAATGATTTGGGACACGTCGGCTTTGGTAACGGGTGTGGCGGGGCGCTGCTGGAGTCCCTGCGCGGCGATCAGCAGCCCGCGAACGGCTTCCTGGGAGAGGGTTTTCATCGGCAATCTCACTGGCGGTCTAAGATGGTCAAGATCAGGCGATTATAACCAGCGGAACGTTTGTTCGCCAGCAGCAACAGGCGTGTGGCGAAAAGCGTGAATCATGTTAAGATAAGAACGGATGATCTAGGATGAGAGGTGGTATGGTAGCAGTACAGACGGGTTTCGCAGACATCAACGGCGCCAAAATTTACTATGAAGTGGCTGGCGAAGGGCAGCCTTTTTTGATGGTTCATGCCGGAATTGCCAACAAAGCGATGTGGGATGACCAGTTCGACTTTTTCGCAGCAGCCGCAGCACTTCGGCCAGCGACCAGTCCCCATACCGCACCTGAATCACGGCGTTGATGGCATCATCACCCTGTTCCCAGATTTCCGGGGGAATCTCCATCGCCTCGCGCTTGGATTTACCTTCCAGCAGTGCCAGCACGCCTTGTTCCCAGATCGCCAGATGGCTGAGATGATCTTTGACTGTCCAGCCAACGGCATCCTTTAAGTGTGTCTGCTGTTCCTCGGTGAGCGCGGTCAGATCGGTTTGCAGGTTATTCCAGCCCAGTTCCAGCTGGCGCATCACCCCCTCACGAGTCGTCAAATTGTCGGCTTGGTTCATCACACTCTCCTTTAAAACCCTGAATGTCGGTTCGAATCTGGCACAAATGTCAGCAGGCGCGGCTTAGCGACTGTTTATAGGTAGGCCGTCCAGAAACGCCTGCACATGAACGTTAAATTCCTTCGGGAATTCCATATTCGGTAAATGCGCTGTGCCGTGCATAACGATTTTGCGGGCGCCGGGAATATTGGTCGCCATGAAATCGGTGGCTCTGGCAATATATTCTTCATCCAAATCACCCATGACAATAAGGACTGGCAGATGCAGTTCGCTAATGCGTTGCGCGGCGGAAGTGGGGAGCGGGACATCTTTACCCAGCAGTTTTTCGTTCCGCAGCGCGATCATATTCATGTCGTAGACCTTCTTCCGCAGCGCCGGGTTAACCTGATCGGGTGTGCGACCTTTGCCATCAACAAAGATTTGCATTCCTAATTCATTAACGCGCTCCAGATCACCTTTCGAGTACGCCGCCTCCATCGCTTCGTCCAGCGGTGATGGCGACCACTCATCGTAGGCAAAACCCACTGGCCCCGAACCCACCATAATGAGCGCGTCGGCACGATCTGGATAAGCCAGCGCGAAGTTCATACAGGCGCCGCCGCCCATCGAACAGCCCATCAGGTAAGCGTGGTCAATGTCGAGGAAATCCAGCAGCGCGCGTATGTCCTCGTGGCGCTGGTAATCATCCGCAACGGAAAGACTTTGGCCGAAGCCGCGCATGTCGTAGCGCACGACCTTATATTTCTGCGCGAAAAAGTCAAACTGGTCATCCCACATCGCCTTGTTGGCAATTCCAGCATGAACCATCAAAAAAGGCTGCCC
>DATALK010000506.1:0-2041 GCA_036261085.1 Phototrophicaceae bacterium
CTGAGTTTCCAGCCGAATACCTGCTGGATGTACGGCCCGTCGTTTGAAGTCGCGGCCCGCCTGGTCGAAATTTTTTCCGGCCAAGCGTTTGATGTCTTTTTACGGGAGCGGTTATTCCAACCACTGGGGATGGTGGACAGCGGGTATACGGTGAATTCCGCGCAGTTAGAACGCTTCAGCGCCTTTTATGCCCCCGGCGAAAACGGCGGCCCGCTAAAGCTGCTGGACGCACCCGAAACCAGTTTTCATTACATCCCGGATGGCAAACTCCCGTCGGATGCTTTTACCCCCGGCGGTTTTGGCTCAATCTCGACCCCGGCTGACCTGCTGCGGTTCTCTCAAATGCTGCTCAATCGCGGTACGCTGGACGGCGCGCGGATTCTCGCTCCCGCGACAGTTGATTTAATGGCCGCAAACCATCTCCCGCCAGCGCTGCTGCCCTATGCGTTTATGGGCGGCCAACCATTTTACGGCTACGGGCATGGGCTGGGCGTGCATACCCTCATGGATCACGGGTTGGCCGGTGTGCCGTGCGCCAACGGCGAATACTGGAAAGATGGCGGCTCCGGCACGCTGTTCTGGGTTGACCCGCACCATCGTCTGACCGGTGTCGTTCTCTACCAGCTTGACCCCTTCTGGGTTTATCCGCTGTGGACGCAGACCAAAGCGCTGGTGTATCAAGCGATGGATGTCTAACACCGCATTATTGGGGCGATAACCGGACGGACGCGCCGTTGCGCGTCCGTCCGGCAAAAATACGCGGACACCCTGTTCTCACAGGGATAGACTTTTAATTATTGTTGGTGGGGTTGCCGCCTGACGTTTAAAACGTCAGGCTACCTGCTCCTCTGGAAACCTCTAAAGAGGTTCGGGACCACGCAACAACCGCTTTAGCGGTTCACAAGTCTTCTCGATAGCCTGGGGTTTTGAACCCCAGGTATTGCCAGCGGCCTCGTTTCTTAAAAACCGATCCTTATACGGACACCCCATTGGGTGTCCCGACCACCGTTTCGTATATTTTGGGAAGCGCCCCAATCGTGCTGTTTGGCCCGCTAAAAACTCGGCACAACCTGTAACAATTTACGGAACGCATAATGTTTCTGGCGGCGCTGCGGGCGCGGCAGATAATAGAGCGCGCCGGGGCCAATTCGCACTAAACAATTGAGAACCAGCAAGCCTTTAAACAGGTTCGCGGTCAGCCTGCCGTAGTGCTTGCGGAAAAAATGAACGCGGCTGCGATACAACCGGATCAGGGTTTCCACCGGAATGGTGGCCGTGCTGCCGCCCCACAGGTGCACGGTCTCCACTTCCGGCGTGAATAGAATTTTCCAACCGGCCTGCTGGAAGCGATAACACCAATCCACTTCTTCCGAATACATAAAAAAACTTTCGTCCAGCAGCCCCACCTGCGGCAGGACACTGGCGCGCACCAGCATAAACGCCCCCATAATCACATCCACGTCGCGGACGCTGGCGTAATCCCAATCGGTCATCAGATACCGGCCAAAAACTGGACTATGTGGGAACAATTTGTCCAAACCGAGCGTAATATAAAACTCCGTTGCCAGTGTGGGATAAGTGGAACAGGAGCGCTGCAACCGCCGGTCTTCGTACAGCAGTTTGCAAGCGGCCATCCCGGCTTCCGGGTGTTCATCCAGAAAGGCAACCATGCGGTCAATGGTGTTGGCTTCCACAAAGGCGTCACTATTCAGCAGCAGTACATACCGTCCTTCGGCCAGCCGTAACGCCTGATTATTCGCTTTAGCAAAACCCACATTCTCGGCACTGGCGATCAGCCGCACCTGGGGGAAATCGCGCCGCACCATGTCGGGGCTGCCATCGCTGGAAGCATTATCTACCACCCAGATGTCATAAGTAACCCGCTGGATCGTCTGCTCTACCGCCCGTAAACATTGTGCCAGCAGATCAGCCGTGTTCCAGTTGACAATAATAATGGATACATCCAGCGCCATGAACCCATACCTTCCTGCGTGAGTAGCTATTCAACATTTAACGCGCGGGCCTTGCTTAAGCCTTACGT
>DATALK010000519.1:0-14109 GCA_036261085.1 Phototrophicaceae bacterium
CAGCTTCGTGGCAACCACCGGAGTTCTATCGTTACTTAAAAATCGCGTCCAGCGAGATTTTGACGATCACCCGCAATTTGCCTTCTCTAGCGGCGATTGATGAGATTTATTCAAAAGATGGGAAAAAGAAACGGCCCGGTAATCAATCGGGCCGTCGTTTGACTACCGCGCTATAATTCGCAGAATATCATCTTTAGACAAAAAAGGCTTGTTTTGACTTTCATCCCAACGTTGCCGCATTTGGTTGTACCGACTACGCATAGGAAAATGACTGTCAAAACCCTCACGGTGGAGAACTTCTCCAAATTTTCCATCACGTTCCATCAAAAATTGGGCATAGTTCCCATACTTAGATTCGTTATTGCCGTCATATCCCTCAAATTTTATAGAAGTAGGGTCTATGCCAGTTTTATCGGTCAATTTTTCAAACGACTGTTGAAGCGAATCAAACATTGCTAAAGTGTCAATAACCTCATGACAGTCAGCTTCGCTCATAACAATATCGCCATCATATACATAGTCACTAATCCAGTCATAATTTAATTCATAACCACAATCTATAACCTCTTTCATCTTGTGGTAGTAATCCATGTCACCCGATAATCTTGCCAATATTTCAAATTGGTTAGATAAAATCCAACGCTCTGCTCGTGTGAGTTTCATAAAATCCCCTTTATGTGGTTACTAAATAGTACCATGATTGTTTGTATATGTAAATATCTATTTTTCGGATAAATATAAGAAGTATGTTAGAAAAGCAAAGATGAACCGAACAACCTCGCTAATGGATAAGGTAAGTGGGCGCAGCAAAACCCAGTATCGATCAAAACAGAGACATAGAGCGAGTCGGTATCAGTAGAGGTATACAAGCTGATTCCCCTCTAAATATGGGAGTCAGTTTAACGAACACGGGGAAAATGCAAAGTGGTTAAAAGTTCTGCGCATCCTGGCCGCCAACCGTGATAGCTTGAGAAATAACAAGGGATTTTAAGGAGGTGCTATGAATGCGCGTTAACTGATTTAAGTAATGGTAGGTTAAATCATAGCACCAAAAAATGGTTTTTTGAAAGGTGCTACGCTTGCCGTTAATCCACCTGAACAGCGGTAGGCTGAAGTAAACCGGACAAATGCCTTTTTAAATGGTGCTACTCTGAATCTGTCCCATTTATCCGATGTGGAGATGGGGCAATGATAGGCTAAAGCATGAGCCGTTCAGGTCGCGCTGAACGGCTCAAATCGAAAGCGCCAGTCGAAAGAAAGGACACTCTCATTATGAATCATACCAGACAATCTGGTAACAACCATCTGCGTACCCGGCTTATAAAGTTGGGGAAAATTATGTTTGGTACTGCTTGGTTTTTGGTTAATCCAGAACCCAAAACAGCAATCGGGGCGTTGTACGCATTCTTCGAGATTATCACGGGGCTAAACCCTCAACAAAAGCGCAAGCGTAAGCGCAATAAGAGGGTGGGACGACGGCGGATAACTCGCTCCCACCATTAATGAACGTCGCGGGTGACGGCATGGTGCTCATGTTACGCAGCGTCATCGCGCGCCGGGATATACCGGAAGTGCTGCGCACGGTGCGCGAAATTCAGCCGGAAGCGTTTGTCTCCGTCGAAGAAGCGCGCACCATTCAACACGGTTGGCTGCGTCAGCTTCGTGGCAACCACCGGAGTTCTATCGTTACTTAAAAATCGCGTCCAGCGAGATTTTGACTGGCTCGATTTTCACGATCACGCGCGTTTCTTTGGCCTTCTGTTCCAGCGGGTAAATGTCGCCGTAGAAATGCTGTTTATCGGGGTTATACCGGTGGGTCAGAAGGTCGGCATGGGCTTCCGCACCAACGGGAGTCATTTCGACCACTAGGCCGCGCACCTGGAGCCACCGGCTGCCGTTGCGCGGATCAATCACCAGCACATTGACGCGGGGATTGGCGCCCATATTCTGCCCCTTTTGGCGTTCCAGCGTGGTGTTGATGAGCAGATACTCGTCATTGTAATCAATCCAGACGATGCTCGACTGCGGCTGGCCGTCGGACATCATGGTGGTTAACACCGCATGGATGGGGCCAGTTACTAAATCGCGGTGGGAGTCGGGAATCGGGATGGGCATGATTATTTCCCCTCCGCGCGAACATGGGTTGGCTGAATAATAATTTTGACCGGGTGATATTGGGCCGCCAGTTCCGCCGCGACACAATCACCAAAAAATTTGGCATCCGGTTTTTTCAAGTAGATTTGGGCCAGTTGGTCGTTATGCTCCACCGCGCCCTCTTCGGTCATCGCCACCACCACCCCGCGAATTTCCAGATTGCGGAACGGGTTTTTGAGATCGAAGGCCAGCAGCGTTACTTTCGGATTCTGGCGCATGTTTTTCTCTTTGCGGTAGCCCTGCATGGTGTTAATCAGGATATAGTCACCGTCACGGTTGCACCAGACCGGTGTCGTTTGGGGGAAACCGTCCGGCATGACGGTGGTCAGGGCCACACAATAGCCCCCTTCAATCAGATCGCGGTGACTTTCAGGAATTGGCACGACGGCCATTAAGACACTCCCTTGCAAGTAAAATCAATTCAACCGCCGCAGCACGGCGCTAACTCCCTATACGAATTTGGTCAATTTCAAGTTTTAATACTCTGGGGCAACGGCATAAGCGGCACTACGTTTTGGACATTTCATCCATTACACTGGTAAGAGTCCGGCTCACAGCGGTTCGCCCGTCACCGGCAGTGCCGCCGTGAAGTCTATGTAGATGTCACTCCGAAACAGTTAAACCCCAGTCTATGAAGATGGGAAACCTTCCCCGACCTAACCAGTGTTGGTTGGGGGAACGGATTTGGCTGCGTCGGGGCAATAGGAGCCGCTGAATGTTTGAAGCCTTCACCAAAATCCTGCCGATTCTGCTCATTTTTGCCCTGGGCTATCTGCTCAAAAAGACTAACAGCCTGAAAGCCGAAGACGGCGGCCTGCTGCTCAAGCTGTGTTTTTATGTAGGTTCTCCGGCGCTGACGTATTTATCGGTCAGCCAATTAAAAATGTCGCCGGGGCTGCTGGTGTTTCCCGCTGCCGCCGTGTTAACCACGCTGACGCTGTACGGGGTGGATTTGCTGGTGGTCAAACGGCTGTCCGCCCCACGCGAGACATTGGGCGTTTACATGACCGGCACGCTGATTGCCAATACCAGTTTTGTGCTGCCGTTTTTGCTGGCCGTGTATGGGCCGGAAGCTGTCGGGCGGCTGGCAATGTATGATTTGGCCGGGGGCTTTTTAATTTTCGCGTTTGTGTATTCCATCGCCATCAGTTATGGCGATCGGGAGCCTAGCACGGCGTTTATCCTGCGTAAAATCCTGGTATCGCCGCCGATCTGGGGGCTGCTGCTGGGGTTAATCGCCAATTTTACACACTTCACCACGCCGCCAGTGCTGGAAACCGTGTTACAAAATCTGGCGGCGACAGTCTCCCCCTTAGTGATGTTGGCGATGGGCCTCGCATTTTCGCCCCAACTGCTGTATCCCCGACTGTTGAGCCTGGGGCTGCTCACGCGCATGGTCGGCGGCATGATGATCGGGCTGATGGTGGCGGTGGTCATGGGGCTGTCGGGTGTTGACCGCATGGTGGTGGTCATGTGCGCGGGCGCGCCGATTGGTTTTACCACGCTCACCTTTGCCACAATGGAAAAGCTGGATACTAAGTTTGCCGCCAGCCTGTTATCCGTCGCCATCGGCATTGGCCTGGTGCTGACCCCCTTCCTGACCATGATTGGGACGTAAGCGGGCTAGGCAAAAATCCTTATCGCCGATTGCCACATTTCCATTACAATGGGTTTGGGTGGGAATTGGGTTTGTGATTCTCACCCGGATGCGACTCTGGCAACGAAAGCGCTGGCATGATCTACGAAATTCATCTCTATGTTCCTAAAACCAAAAAACTGACGCCAAACATGCTGGAATGGTTATTTGCGAATGGGCAGAGTCAGGATCAGCCGGAAGTTTATTGGCCGGTGCGGAAGATCAAACCGAAGGCGCTGGCGCGGCTGATGCTGCAACTTGACCCGACGCTGATTCCGGTACGCGCGCCCGGTGGCGACGTGGAACTGCACTATCCGAACCGCGAACTCGGCATTGTGCTGTACGTGCATGACCGGGGCATCATCATCTTTTTCCCCTACATGGCTTACGGCATTTACTCACGCATTGTGCTGGGCATCTGTTACACCTACATGCGTTACCTGTACGATACGATTGGCTTCTGGAGCTTCGACCCCCAACTCAACGTTATTTCCTTTGCGGACGATTACCAATCGCTGGAAGAAACAGCCATGCTGATGGATGGCATCATGCCGCGAATGCTGCCGGGGTAGGTTTGTAGTCGGCAGTCTATAGTCATCAGTCTTCAGTCTTATACCAGCTTGCGCCAGAAATCATCGCGCTTCATTTCGCTCATGGTGGTGGCGTTAACCGTGTAGACCTTGCTCTGGGTATAAACGTACAACTTTTCGCCGCGCTCCCGTTTAAGGTACGCTGCGACATCTTTGAGCAGAAACAAATCGCGTGGTTCAAAGCGCCCTTTGACTTCCACCCAACATTTGTAATCGGGCAGATAAAAATCCACCAGATAGTTACTTTCGCCCAATCGCGCCGCTTCATATTCCCAACGAATCTGGCGATCTTCCAGTTCGGTAGCAAAGCGGATTTCAAGCTGCGAACGGAATTGAATGCCTTTAAAAATTCCGGGGATGGCTCCTGGCCGCCGACCAGCGCCAGTTTTGGGTATGTCCGGTAGTGGTTTGCCGGAAGCGGCGGCTTCCGCTTCGCGCTTCTGGCGGCGTTCTGCTTCGCGTTCGCGTTTGCGTCTTTCTGCTTCCTCCTTTTGCACTCTTTTGTTGAACCGGTCAATGAGCGCATTATCAAGCCAAAAAGGGTGAAAGCCTACGTACTGCCAGTGATAAGCAGGGCTGTTTACGGTTTCTGCGTTGAGTAAAACCAGTAATTGCTCAACCAAGGAGTTCAGAATATTAGCATAGCTTTGCTCTTCATCCGTTTTGCCCCAATCCGCAGGCAGTCGCCTGAGATTGTATTTTAAAGCACGACGTTTGCCCTTTTCTTTATGAAAATAATGATTTGACAACTGAGGAAGAACAGGCAGCAAAATCTTGAACTGCCGGTTTTGAGACGTATTCCTTTGAGGTGTGAGGCGATTAAAGCTGATTATTAGAACATTCCATTCATGTCTAAACTCCCGCACCTTATCCACATCAGCTTTGACCAAATGCTTGTTGAGGTTTAGTTCAGAACAGGTAATGTGCAGCGCGGCGGAAGATAACTGCCCGACCATTTGCGCGACAGCCAGGATGCGGTCTTCATAACCAATCAGGTGTTTGGCCTCGTCGGGGATTTCCAGGAACGACGTGTAAATATCATCCCTGGAAACTTCGGAGAGATTGGGATTTTCTGTGAAAATGAAAGTGATTTTCATAGCAGCGCGGCTAAAGTTTAATTTTCCGGCACATCATTATCCGCAATCGCCAGATTAACCAGGATGTCAACAGTTTTCGATTCGATGAGTGTCCAACTTGGATGGCGCGATAACAACATCCTTACGGCGGCTTCGTGGTCAGGTAAATCAATTCCTTTAGCTGTATAACGGACAGCATATGACCAGGCGGCTTGAACTGTTTGCACAATTACAGGTTCGGGAGTAACGATGATAAACTGCACCTGCGCATTACTATAACCCATTAAACGAAAAACACGTTCAGTTGTGTTGGCAGCGCTCATGATGTTCCTTAAGAAGGTTTCAGGATAGAGGTTAATACGTACCTACAGTTTACTACCATTGATAATCCCTATTCCTTAAGACCTCTGAATCACCCCATCACTCCACCTTCACCGTCACCTGCTCCATAAACATATCCGGCGTGTTCCAGTTTTTGAGGGTCATCAACTCCTGGAAGGCGCGGCGCAGCAGCAGTTGCGTGTCTACCGTCACTGGGCCAGCGGCGGACAGCGTAAAAACATATTCGGTGGTATCGGTTGCCAGCGCCGGGATGCGGTTATCGCTGATGAGCTTCGTCTGCCGCCAGTAGGCATAAGTGGGCGTTTCGCCGGTGTAAAAATCGGCCAGGATTTTGGCGTACAGGACTCCCGGCAGACCGGCATAGTTGCCCTGCTGCGGATCACCGACGCCGCCCCATTCGGGAATCGTTGGGCCGTCCACCAGCGCGAGGGTTTTGCCATCGGCGTCTTTGGCCGTCACCAGCAGCAGCACATTGCGCAGCGGCGAGTCGGTGGGCAAATGATGCCCCGCACCGCTGTTGGTGACGCTGACCACCACCCGCAGGTGGTCGCCCTCGCGTGTCGCTGTCACTTGCACCTCGGCAGTATTTTGCAGAAGCTGTCTATCTGTCGCCCCCGGCATCTGGTGACTAAACAGACGGGTATTGTCGCGGTAGTTGCCGCCTTTATCGGGATACACAAAGTAGTTGTAATCCACGATAGGCATATGGCAGTCCTGGCAGGTTTTGCCCGTTTGCGGGTCGCTGTAGGGGCTGTCCAGCCATTCGCCAAACGAATTATAAGCGGTAGTCCCCCAGAACTGGCCGAAGTGACACGAGGCGCAAAACGCGCTCTCCTGAATTAGCGGCAGATAGGTCACGCGCCGCCCTTTGGGGATGTCGTCCAGGTTGCCGAAGAAAATTTGCTCGCTGCCTGCGGGGCGGTACAGACGCATGGACTGCACGCCGGGTTTGGCCGGATTGGGCAGGCCAGTGGCCGGATCGAGCGTTACATCACCGACTTTGTGGCAGAATTCGCAGAAAACGCCTTCCAGGTCGGTGCCAGAGACGGTGGTTAAATCCACCTGATACGCGCCGCCCGCCCGCGCCGCCGCGCCGGGAACGTGACAACTGGCGCAGTTGCCGCCGAGATCGGGGAAATCCAGCCGAAAGCCGGGGCCAACTTCGTTCTGGCCCAGCGACGGCGACACCGGGACATCAATGCCGAGCGCCGCGTCAAATTCATACACCGTTGGCGACCCGGTTTTGCCCGTCAGCGTCGTGCCGTTGTACAGGCTCAGGAAGCGCGGATTGACCGCCGCTTGCGAGTGCGCGTCGGCTTTCCATTCGTCATAACAGGCCAGACAATGGGAGCAGCTTAACGACCCCGGCGCGCCTTCGTGGGAAAACCAGTTGTAGTCCACATTATCGGTGGTGTAGTGTGGGGTTAATGTGATGGGGATGTTGTTCGGGTCGCTGAAATCTTCCGACCAGCCGACCAGATAGCCTGCTGACCAGGCCGTGATGTAAGCGGTTTTGTCAAATTCGGTATCGGGCGGCAGCACCAGTTCAAAGCGGCCCAAATTGTTGGTTTGCGTTGATTCTGAACCGGAGCGGAAGCGCACCACCGCGCCGCTCACCGGCCCATTCGTGCCCAGCACCACGCCGCGCACACGCAGCGGTTCCGCGCCGCGTACCAACCACGCCGCCACCAACACCACCAGCAAACCGATCATTACCAGGGCCGCGCCCAGCCATCGCCGTGTCACGATGTTTATCCCCCTTTAAGCGAACGGCTGGATTATACCATGTGCGTGGGGAGGGGTGAGGTGGGGTTTGGTTGATGGCGAAAAAGCGTTTAACTCGGAGGTTAATTGTAGGGGAGGGCCAATGTACCCTCCCTGAATTTGGATAGATTGTAGGGGAGACCACACAGGGTCTCCCCTACACTTCTGATTGAATTCCGCCGAGGCCGTTGTCGCAGCGCTCAGCGCTCCCAAATGTCGGTTTATACGATTCTACGGCACGGGTTCGGTGTAATACGTATCGCCCTGGCCTTCCACCGTCCAGCCAACAACACCCTCATAATCTACCTGCCACCAGGCACGGCCTGCCGGGTCACAGACCGGCCCAGCCAGCACGGTGAACGCCGCGCCGCCGGGAATTTGCCCGACCTGGGCGCTGTCCGCCGAGGCTTTTTCACGGAGGCGGTTGGGATCGCCGGGAGTCACCCGCCCCTGCTGGCCGATTGTTAGCCGGGAGGGCTGGAAACCGGGACAGACGACACCGGAAACATCGGTGGGGGTCGCCGTTGCGGTGATGGGCAAACCAGGCAGCGGTTGGGTTCCCTTTGGGGTATTTGTGACCAGCGGGGTAGGTTTGATGATGGGTTCGAGGAAATAGTCATCATCCATACCTTCCACCGTCCAGCCAATAAACGTTTTGTAACGCACGCGCCACCACGCCAGACCGGAGACGTCACAGGTCGGCCCTTCTAACACCTCAAAAACGCTGCCGGGCAGCATCGTAGTGAGCTGTTCACCATCAACCGCAGGTTTATCGCGCAGCCGGTTGGGATCACCCCCCAGCACCACACTGGCTTGCTCACCGACCAACAGCCGCGAGGCCATAAATCCGGCACAAGTGACCGCACCGGGACGTGGCGTGGTACTGGGGGTCAGCGTCAGTGTCGGGGTGAAGGTGAGGGTAGGCGTAAAAGTGAGCGTGGGTAACGGCGTATTGGTAATCGTCGGTGTATAGGTGGGGGTGGGCGTCTGCGTCGGCGTGGGTGATGGCCCCGGTGTCGGCGTCCAGGTGGGCGTGGCCGGAATCGTGTTGGAATAACAGAGCTTGGTGGTTTGCGTCCCGGTAGGAACCTGATAGACATACTCGATGTAGTCGTAAACCAGGCTCACTTTGTAGGATCGCCCGCTGATGTTTGAACGGGGAGTACAACTCTCAAAAAACCCCTCTTCCCAATCATATTTATACAACTGTGATAGCTGGAGGTTTTGCCCAACCTCCTTACTGAGGGCCTTCAGCGCGGCGGTCACTTCCTGCGGCACCTGCTGGGCGCGCCCCGGCATTAACACCACAAACAAACCCATCAGGACGGCAAAAATTAAAAAACGGCGTTTGAACATCATGGATGAAATCCCCCTTTAGAGAACGATAAGCTCATTATACGGAGGAAGATAACGGTTTTAGTCTAGCGTCGGTTGATCGCCGAGTAACAGTCGGGGCAGCGGTGGTTCGGCGGCTAAATCAAAAAAAACCGGCAGCGCGACTGCCGGTCAAGAATCAAATCGAGGGCTGGAAAAACGGTTGATCGCGGCGGCCAAGGCTCACACACTCGTGGGCTTAAAAGCGCGGAAGTGCGCGGCCAGCTTGGCGTACATCTGCTCCGGGCCGTCATCAATCGAGACCATTTCCAACTGCCCTTTGCTGATAATCGCCTGCACGTCTTTTTCCTCGGTGTGACCGGCATAAAAGGCCCGCGCCAGGATGTCGGCAAAGCGCCCGCTGCCTTCAACGACAATCAGCGGGAACGAATACCGCGAAGAGGTGGTACGCGCATACACTTCCTGGCGGGCAATTTTGCCGCCGTTAATCAGTACCCCCAGCGCGGGCTGCTGACCCGCACCGGAGAGGGTCGCGGTCATTTTGGTAATGAGTTTGGATTCGTCACCAAAATCGTCACCGGTAGTCAGCACAAAATGCGAATGGCCGGGATTGAGCGGGGTGGTATCTTCGCCCTGACCTACATACCCCTGAAACCGCACGCGCTCCAGCGGCGCAATGCCAATGAGGGGGAAATGATAGCGGCATTTTCGGCGGGCGCTGCCCAGCATCGTGGGGATGCCGGTATCCGTGCCGCCATCAATGACCGCCGCGTGGTGGTCTTCGGCAAAACGCGCCAAGCCGCGTTCAACCAGGGTCTGCGTCGCGTGAATGTCTTCGGCGGACATTGCCCCCGCGCCGCCGGTGACATAAATCGTCGGGCAGGGCTGCGTAAAACCCAACAAGCGCGCGGCTTGAGCTGGGTCTGAATGTTCAGAGCTGTGAACCGCAAACGCGGCCTGACCATTCTCGAAAGGGATGACAAACCGTTTGTTTGTTGGGGGCATCGTGCCCGTCCTTCCACTCCTGGCAAAACCGTGTTAGTGTAACACCCGTTTGGACTTTTACTTTCAGTTTACCTAAAAATTGGGGGGCGGAGCGTAAACCTTCTCCGCCGGAGATGATGCACCCAACGTTTCAAACCGATTTGTTAACCTGGTATGATCGCCACGCCGCCGCGCTGCCCTGGCGCCGCACCCAGGAGGTCTACCCTATTTGGCTGTCCGAAGTGATGCTCCAGCAAACGCAGGTGGAAACGGTGAAGCCGTATTACGCACGCTTTTTAGCGGCGTTTCCCACCGTGTGTGAGCTGGCCGCCGCGCCGCTGGACGCGGTTCTTAAACTCTGGGAAGGTTTAGGCTATTATAGTCGCGCACGGCATCTGCACCAAACCGCGCAACAAATTTGTTACAAAGCTAACGGTCAATTCCCCCAAACCGCCGCCGAACTCCAGAATTTACCCGGTATTGGCCGCTACACGGCGGGCGCGATTGCCAGCATCGCTTATGGTGAACGAGTGCCGGTGCTGGATGGCAATGTGATTCGCGTCTTTGCGCGCCTGACCGATCTCGAAGCTGATGTTACCCAAACGGCCACCAAAGATCAGCTCTGGCAGTTGGCGGAAAACTGGCTGCCACCGGAACGCCCCGGCGATTACAACCAGGCGCTCATGGAATTGGGCCGTGTCATCTGCAAGCCGCGCCAGCCGCTTTGCCGGGAATGCCCGATCCAGGCACACTGCCGCGCCTTCGCTAACGGCACACAAAACCAGCGCCCGGTCAAAGCGAAAAAAGCGCCCACGCCGCATTATGATGTCACCGCCGGGATGATCTGGAACGAACGCGGCGAACTGCTCATCGCGCAGCGCCCGCCGGAGGGTTTGCTCGGCGGGTTGTGGGAATTCCCCGGCGGCAAACAGGAAGCGGGCGAAACGCTGCCGGAATGCCTGCGCCGCGAACTGCGCGAAGAACTGGCGCTTGAGGTGGAAGTCGGAGAGTTATTCGCGGTAGTGCAGCACGCCTTCACCCATTTCAAAATCACGCTGCACACCTTCACCTGCCGGTATCTGGGCGGCGAACCGCAAAAACTCGGTGTCCACGATTGGGGCTGGGTGCGCCCCGCCGACCTGGGCCGTTACAGTTTTGGGAAGGCTGACCGCGAAGTGATTAAAGCATTGGAAGCGCGCGGAACGATGCTGCTGTAGGTGCGGCGGGCATTATTAGGGACAGGAGTATTAAGTGATGGATATTCACGCTTAGTGTTATGATAGAAATGTACTATCTTCCCTAAGGATGACGCATGGAAACGAAAAGCCGATTTGCGCTGCTGATTGATGGTGATAATGCTCAGGCGGCCTTACTTCCGCAAATGTTAGCAGCGGTGAGTAAACACGGCACGGTGACAATCCGCTGTGTTTATGGCGATTGGTCGAAACCACAAATGAAAAGCTGGAAACAAGCGGCGGATACCTATGCCATGCAGACGGTGCAGCAATTCAGTTACATTTCCGGCAAAAATGCTACCGATATTGCCTTAATCATTGACGCGATGGACATCCTTCATACCGCCGGGGTTGATGGCATCTGTATCGTTTCCAGTGACAGCGATTACACACCTCTGGCGCTGCGCATTCGGGAAAAGAATCTCATTGTGATCGGTATTGGCCGCCGCGAAACCCTCCGGGCCTTTGTCAATGCCTGTAATGTCTTTATCTACACCGAGAATCTGACCCCAACCGAAACCGCCAAAACTCCAGAGAAGCCCGCCGCCAAAACGGTGAAAAAGGCAACCAACGCCACCAATGGCAAGACGGTAGATACCACCCAACTGCAAGCCTGGTTTCAAAAGGCGTTTGACTCGGCGGTACAGGATGACGGGTGGGCACATCTGGCAGCAGTGGGTGAGTCATTACGGGGAATGCCACAAGGTTTCGACCCGCGCATCTATGGACACAAGCAGCTTTCGCAGTTGGTGAAAGCCTATCCCAATTTATTTGAGATTCAGAAACGCCCCAATAAGGGTGGGAAACATGATATTTTTATTCGTCTCAAGGGGAAGAAATCGCCAGCCAAAAAGACGCCAGCTTCCTGATGGCAAACTGCGCCCTGGTCATGGTCAGCGTGTATAACGGTATGCTACACTTAGCCGGATCACGATTTTGAGGTGTAATAATGAGATTAGCGGTGAATTATTCGCCCCAGGCGGCGGAGTTGTTAAACGCGGGCAAGATTCAGGTTGACCTGTTTAAATGCCCCGATTGGCCCGATCTGGTGGCGACAGTCAGCAAACTGCGCCCGGTCTATGTGCATTTCCCGCTGATGGCTGGCCGCGCCGATCTGGAAAAAGTTGGCGTGGAGAAAATCAATGCGCTGCTGGCAAGCACCGGCACGCGCTATGTCAACACCCATCTGGCCCCGCGCGCGGCGGATTTTGGCATTCCGTTAGACACGGATGACCCGGCGCACACCCGCGCGTTGGTGGACGCCATGCTGACGGATATTGCGGCGATGGTGAGCCAGTTTGGCCGGGAGCGCGTGATCCTGGAAAATGGCAATTGGGACCCCAATTATGATATTCCCTGTCCGGTCATCGAGCCGGAAATCATTAGCCATGTGGTCACGGCAAGCGGCTGCGGCTTCCTGCTGGACATCGCCCACGCGCGCATGGCGGCCGCCTACCTGGACATTGATCCGTATGACTATCTGGTGCGCCTGCCGGTAGAGCATTTGGCGGAACTCCACATCACCGGGACGCTGTATGACGAAAAAGAAGCGCGGTTGGTTGACCATTTCCCCATGACGGCAACCGATTGGGCACTGACCGAATGGGCCTTTGAACGCCTGCACCGGGGCGCGTGGCGGCAGCCGGACATCGTGGCGCTGGAATACGGCGGCGTCGGGCCGGGGTTTGGCTGGCGCAGCCACGCGGACGTGCTGGCCGTCGAAATGCCGCGTCTGGCGGAATTGATCGCGGGTTAGATCGGCAAATGGGTATTGTGCGGACACGATAAGAACCTGTTTGAAAATTCAGTTCTAAACCGCCAAGAGCGACAAGCCAGAAGGGAAAATTTGAACCACCGTCCCATTGGGAGGCAACACTCTAACATCGAGTTCACAGAGAAAATGCAGAAAAAAGGCGAACTCTTTAGCTCTATGAATATTACACTCTGGATTATCAAACAGCTTCTAATAGGGTTTAATAATTCAATACGGATAACGATTGTAGGGGAGCGCCTATGTGCGACCAACGGAAGTCTCGCAGGGGCGCTCCCCATCGGGCGGTCACGTCGGGCCGCCCCTACGGTTTTTCTGTGTTAATTTGTAAATTGGCGGTAACTGCTCAGGGGTGAGTCAGGGCTGGCGTGAAAGGATTGCCGGAAAAGGCATCCACGAGAACGGAAAACATGGATAAGTCGTGTTTGCGCGCGGTGGACAAATAACTGCGCAGGGTACAGAAACGCACGGCTCCGTGTAGGGTGCGAAAGCAGTCAGCGACTTTTTGCTTGACCTTCATCATGCGCAGATCGCGTTCCGCCAGATTGTTGTCGAAGGGAACGGCAAAGTTGCAGCTGAAGTGCAGCACCGCGTGCCGGTCGCGGTCGAGCCGCTTGAGCAGCTTGCGCGCCGGAGTTTCAGCGACGCGGCGTTTGCCAGAACGGGTCTCAGGTGGGGATTGGCAGCGAAGCCTGCCGCGAGGAGCGTGGAATAGGCGGTTGTCAGGGACGTGGCGAGCACGTCGTGCAGTGCGGCTGCCCCCTGCTGCTGCGCCATCTCGAGCGCGGCTTTCGCCTTCAGCAGCAGCGCTTTCATCGGCTCCGCTCACGTCTGCTGGTACTGCTCGTGCAGGAACGTCAGTTCGCGCAGCAGATGCCCCCCGCGCACATCGGCGTACTGCGTGCGCACGTAAATAGACCAATTGGCGCTGTTGTGAAAATCACCGTTTAGCCAGACGGGAAAGGCCGGAATGTTGTGTTGGTCGGCCAGCGTGACTTCGCGCTGCACCCATTTGGAGGCGTTCGCCTCATCCGTCATGATGACCACAAAGGCTTTGGCCTCGCGGATGGCGTGAAAAATGGTTTGCCACCAGTCATCACCGTAATCAATCCGGTCATCAATCCAGACATCAAAGCCGAGTTCTAACAGTTTATCAGCCAGTTGGCGAGCGTAAGCGCGGTTCTTTTTACTGTAGCTGATGAAAATATGAGCCATACTGCTC
>DATALK010000528.1:0-2632 GCA_036261085.1 Phototrophicaceae bacterium
CCGTAAAACGGAAGCTGCGGCACCAAGCGGTTGTTTGCCTCGTCCCACAGCAAAATCCCGCTCATGGCAACATCCATCAGGCGGGAAATGCGTTCGTTAACGGTGAGGTAAAATTCGCCTTCCTGACTCAACGTACCGAAGGCGTGGGTCATCTCCTGCAAGGTGGTAATCTGGGTGTCCTGGCGCTGGCCGCGCTGGAACAACCGGATATTTTCAACCACAACAGCGGCCTGGGACACCAGAATCAGCAGGACTTGAATATCCTGCGGCGTAAAACCGCCTTCCGTCTGTTTGTTGGCGACCTGTAACATGCCAATGCGCTGGCCGCCAATTTCCAGCGGCAGCAGCGCCGTGTTATGAATGCCCGCCGCGCCGTACAACGGCTTCAGCCCCAGGGCTTCAATCACAGGTTCATCAACGGCATCATTGCTGACCCAATAAGTCTGTTTTTCCCAGATGTCCCGCTGCGGGCTGTCCAGCCCCAGGTTGATGATGTAATTTTGGGTCGCGTAGTCCGGCAAGCCGTAAAACGGAATCTGGGCGACCAGTGCCAGCCGATTATCCTCGTACAGCAGCACACCGCACACCCGCGCATTCACCAGGCGCGCAATCCGTTCGGTCAGGGCGGCATACAGGGGGCGCGAATCCGCCAGCGTTTCGGCGTCCGGCTTCACTTCCTGGAGCGTCGCCATATCTTTGATGCGCCGCACCTGGTCGTTATACAGTTCGGCATTGAAGATGGCGGTAGCGACAGGTTTGCTGATCGCTTGCAGCAGCGCCAGATCCCCTTGCCCGAAGCGGCCCGCATCGGCGTGGGCCAGTTCCAGCGTGCCGATAAATCGTTCGCCCAGAATGAGCGGCACACCCACAAAACTGCGGTAGAACCCGCTCAACTTGGGTTGAATCGCGGTGACATCGGCCACACTCGTGACCAGCGCCGGTTTTTTCGTGCGAGCAATCCAGCCGGTGATGCCTTCGCCGGAGCGGTAGACGCCGCCGGATTCCGACAGCGCCAGCAGATACATGGTATCGCCGACCCAACCGCGCGGGTTCAGCACTTTTTCGATTTTATCCCACAGGCAGATTTCGCCCGCGCCCGCTGGTTGGGCTTTCATGACAATCGTCAACAGGGTTTGCAGCAACTGCTCCATCCCCATGCTGGCGTTAACCGTTTCCCCGATTTCATTAATGGTCTGCATCGCCAGGGATAAGTCCAGCGCCGCCGGGTTGGTGGTGCTGGCGCTTAACTCGCGCATGACCACGACGGTGCGGCGTTCCGGCCCATCCGTCACCCGGTGCGAGGAGGCTTCAATCCAGCGCGTTCCCAACTGAAACGAGGCTTGCCCTTCATGATGAAAAAGTTCCAAAAAACTTTCGGTGGGCTGCGCCAGTTGGGCAATCAACTCTAAGTTCGGTTCGCCACCGTTCAGACCAATCCAACCCCGCGCCCGGTCATTGATATACACCAATTGACCATGTTCTCTGGAAACCAGAATGGCATCATCATTGGAGGTCATCGGCAGGCCATCATAACCGGCAGGCGTTACGGTGTCCGCCGGAATTGTCCCCAACCGCTGCCGCTGAAATGCCCATAAAAGCAGTCCGGCAACGATAACCAGTCCACCAAGCAGTAAAATTGCTCCCAGACCCATGCCTCACCCAACCCAAAAACTACAACAGCTACCAGGAGGTCAGAATTCGCGGCCCAGCGTCTTCTCCACTCAACCCCCGGCGGCGATCTTCGGCAGCCAGTTCGGTAATTTCTCGAATGTCGGAAAACTGGTGGGTGCGGGTGGAAACGGAGCCAACGGCCAGTGTCATCAGCGGTTCCTGGCGTTCGCCTTCGGTCTCACTGGGCACCAGGATATAACCCCGTTCGCGGTCAATAAACGAATAGTGCTGTTTAACTTCTTCGTTAAAACGTTCGGCTAACCGCTGTTTTATCTTGTCAGCATCTTCAACATGGGTAATGACCACGAAGTTATCCCGCCCCGGATGGCCAACATAATCATCCGGCGTTCCCAGTTCGTCCACCACCTCACCGATGATGAGCGCGGTAAACCGCATCACTTCATCGCCCGCCAGGAAGCTGTAAACTTCCGTAAAGGGATCGAAGTTGTTAATTTTCATATCAATGTAGGACCATTGTTTGTCGGTACGCATCAAGGTGCGCAGATGTTCCTCGATCAGCCGCCCCGTCGGCAGGCCCGATTTGGCATCCAGATGCGAGGTGCGGGTCGCCGAATTAATGGCGTTTTGGACCCGTAATTTTAACTCTTCGATGTCAAACGGTTTGGTAATGTAATCATCCGCGCCCAGTTCCAAACCAGCGATTTTGTCGCTGCGTTCATCCTTCTGGGTCAGAAAGATGATCGGAATGTGACTGGTGCGGGTCGTTGTGCGCAGCTCCCGGCACACATCATAGCCGTTCATGTCCGGCAGCATAATATCCAGAATAATCAAATTAGGTAGCTGCTTGCGTGTCATTTGTAGGGCATCACCACCACGCGGCGCAATTTGAACCTCATACTGCTGCCCGGTGAAATAAATGCGCAGCATATTGGAAATGTCGAAATCGTCTTCAACGACTAAAATGCGGCCTTTGCTCATAGTGCCCCCATCCGGCTTATGC
>DATALK010000546.1:0-2435 GCA_036261085.1 Phototrophicaceae bacterium
TGGCACATATGCGGGCAACGTTTATCTCTGGGATATAGGAACAAAACAAGTAGTGCCAATTGTCCAACTACCGGGTTTTATCCAAGCGCTCTCCTGGAATAATTCTGGTACTCAAATCGCAATCACCAATCTTTGGGATCAGGTAATTTGGGACACAGTTCTCCATCAAAAAGTAATATCACTCCAAAAAGTCACAGATTCAATCCATAGCTTATCATGGCATCCAAACGGTGATTACATTATTGGCGCTAGTCAACAGGGAAATTTAGTAATTTGGAATGCTAAGGATGGACAAGTATTGCAGCAGTATTCGGTTGGAAACAGCGTCATAACGTCTGTCGCTTGGAATAAGGCTGGCACAATGTTGGCAGTTACACTAGCAGATGGAACCACAAAATTATTTGAAACCAACATCTAAATAAAATGCTTTTTCTTTATCCACTTGCCGCCGACAGAATAAAAACAAATGGGGCGGTGTGTAACCGCCCCATCATAAGTGTTTGTTTCACAACAATCGCGCCGGTGAAAACCAGCGCGGTTGTTCTTGCTACGGGTTTTACCCCAACTTCCTACCGGAAGTTTGTGTCCTGACTAAGCAGGACGACCAACACCGATATAAGGTTGTGCTTCGGTTTGCGTCAAGTGCAGTCCCTTTCTCCAACCCTACATCCATATACACATCCTAGTGAATTATTAACCATCTGTCAAGAAGTTTACCCTTAAGGTTTGCCGACGGTTAGAGTCTTTACGCAATCTTTATTCTTGATCGTTGGAACGAAACCGGGTTTCAAAATCCTGGTGTTCGAAACAGCACGATTGGAATTTTTATATCTTAAGCAAACGCATTTCATGTTACAATAAATTTGAGTGAAGGCACTCCTACTGGACAACCCGCTGCACCTGACACACGGCATCGAAGTTGTGGCACCCGCTTTTTTGATACCTGCCCGATTTGTTCATCTCAGGGGCTTCCTCGGTCATTCTGAATGGAATTGAGGCCGGAGGGATTTGATGAAGCGGCGACTACTGATTACTTTTTTGGCGCTATTGGTACTCGCAACGGCGGCCTATTTCGGGATTTGCGCCATCGTTTACGCGCGGCTGGCAACCGTGCTGCCCCAATGTGCCGGAGAGTTCGAAGGCTACACACCCGCCGCGTTTAGCGCCGAACATTATCGCGCCGAACTCGATGTTTCCGCCTATGTGATGCCCACATATGAAGCCATCACCATCCCCAGTCGTGACCCCAAAATCAATCTGAGTGCCTGGTTTGTGCCAGCCGATGAGCCGGAGGCCCCCACTGTGTTAATCACGCATGGCCGGGGTGTGGGCGTGGCGGACTGCAAATGGAATCCGCGCGCGCTGCTGCCCGCCGGAATGCTGCATCGCGCGGGCTACCATGTGCTGCTGATTGACCTGCGCGAACACGGCGACTCCACCATCGAGGATGGCTTCTGGGCGGCCAATACCGAAGAATACCGGGATGTGCTGGGAGCCTGGGACTGGCTCGTGAAAGAACGCGGCCTAACACCGGAGCGTATCGGTTTATTCGGCTATTCTGGCGGAACCGGCGCGTCCCTGATTGCGATGGGCCAGGAACCGCGCATCGCCGCCGCCTGGCTCGACAGTGTTTACGCGGACATCAATACTGCCGTGACGGATATGCTGGTCGCTGGCGGCTACCCGGCGTTTCTCGCGCCCGGTGGCCTGCTGATCGCGCGGCTGCATGGCGACGATTTGACGGCTTTCAGCCCGCAGCAGGCCGCCGCCACCATCAACGGGCGGCCCATTTTTATCACCCACAGCGAGAATGATCCCGTCTTGCCGGTCAAGTATGCTTACCAGCTTGAGGCGGCCCTGCGCGCCGGAGGCACAAACCCGACCCTGTGGATTACCCATAATGAGGGCCATGTTCGCGCCATGTTTGAGGACATGCAAGCCTATGAACAGCGGTTAATTGCGTTTTTTGACAGCGCTTTGAAACCCACGCCCAACGCAAAATAAGATTGAGAGCCGGGGCGGATTTAGAAACCCAGGGAGACACAGTTTAGACAAATTTTTGTACTGCCCTTCCGGGTTAATGCAAACGGACGCCACAAGTGGCGTCCCTACAATGATTCGCATTCATTTTGATTGCACCATTAGAATCTGGCGCGAGATCGTGGTTCCAGGCCGCTGCTATTCCTGCTCGGCGGCTTCTTCCTCGCCGGGGGTGACTTCCCAGACTTCTTTGGCGAGGTCAATATATAACCGCCCTTCCAGATGGTCAATTTCGTGCTGGAATACCCGCGCCAGCCAGCCTTCGGCCTTCACCCGAAACGGTTTCCCCTGCCGATCTAAACCCGTAACGGTCACTTTCTCGTGGCGGTTCACCGTCCCCACATAGCCGGGAATGGACAGGCAGCCTTCAACGCCTTCCACCATTTCCTTGCTGG
>DATALK010000550.1:0-9777 GCA_036261085.1 Phototrophicaceae bacterium
AATCGTACAGCGCCAGCATCGCGGCCAGCGTGCCGAGCAAGGACACGATCACCGCCGCCAGCGTGGACGTGGCAATCGGCGTTAATCCCAGCAGTCGCAGCGGAGCCGCAATGGCGCGCGCCGCGTAGGGATAAAACGGGAAAAAGGCATAATTGAGCGAGAGCGCTTTTCCGGTGGCGCTGCCCGGTGGCCCACCGCTTGGACCGGATGCCAGCGCCCGCACCTGCGGATCATCGTAACCGACGGTGGCAATCGAAAGATAATACTCCGAATCCCAGGACACCTGCGCATTCATAAACGGCTCAATCAGATAGCGGTTATCCTGCTGCGCTTTCGCGGTGGTTTCGTTGGGCGTCCAGCTTAACACATAGTCGGGGCGATAGAGCAGCAACCGGTTGGGGACGAGCGCCTGATAGCCGAACAGCACGACAAACCAGACCAGCCAGATGAGGACGATCTTCCGCACCGCCGGAGGAATCTGAATATGGCGAATGACTTCATTTTCCATGTGGGAGCGCTCCCAGAACTTTTTCTAAAAATCGAAGTGGTGGGTTCATCATACCCAGGATGGGAGGGCTTGGGTAGTGAGTGATTTCATAAGTTTTTTCAACTTCCCCAGATATTGGCGGTATATACTACAAAAGAGGGGGATAAACTGATAAATATGAGCGATAAAGAAAAAATCCGAATCAAAAGTGACGCGCTCGATGTTGATCTGATGCTTCATTTCAGGTTCACAGCCGAAGCGTTAGAAGCCAACCAGGATGGCCGTCTGAGTCAGGAACAGACCAGCCATTTAATCCGGCAGGCGCTCAACTCGCTGGTCTTTGCCGTTGGCGTGGTCGGGTTTGTCACCCCCACCTGTACGGTGGGTACTTTAGGGACAGCGGACAACCGTCTCACCGGTATAACCTTGATTCTCGGCCTAAGTACGGCGGTGTTTAGCGTAATCCGGTTTGGAATTACGAATCGGATTTGCGGGATAACCGGGCGGAAGCCATCCAGGGACGAGTGCGGTTGGCCGCCGATTGGTGGCGTTACCGGTTGATAATTAATGACCGCACTTTTGGGGTAAATGAAGGGGCTTTTCTCGCTTTCAAAAATGGCGATCCGTACTGCATCTATTATCTACGGCACAGCAAAAAGATTCTTTCGGCTGAATGGCTGCGGGAGGCTTGAGTTATGGAAAAGGAAAAACCTAAACACAAAGCCAAAGGTTTTGCCCTTGAAACCGATCTGATGGCCGCGCTGAACTTCACCGATGAGGATTTGGAGGCCAACCGGGATGGGCGTTTGAGCCAGCGCCAACGGCAGCGGTTCGCCAAAATGCAGGCTAACATCACAACCGAAATCTACCTCGCGGGTTTTGTCGGTCTCATTGGCATTCCCATATTGGTTTACTGGTATCACTTGCACTCTGTCTCCTGGTTGGAGGCCGTTCCGCCAGCGCTCATTAGCAGTTTTGTCTGTTTGATGCTGGTTTTGTCTTGGTGGGAGCGGCGAATTATGCTGGCGGCGGATCTCCGCGAGGAAAGCGTTGAGACACTTCAGGGTTTGGTCAAATTGGAACATCTCGGTAAAAGCGGAGGACATTTCAACCTTCAGAACCAGAATTTTCCCTTAAGCTCCAAAGCGCTGTTGGCCTTCAAGAACGGCGATCCGTACTGTATTTACTATGCCCCGAACACGCGCACGCTGCTGTCCGCCGAATGGCTGCGGGAGGATTGAGCGATGGAAAAAGAAAAATCGAAAAATCTTTCGCTCAAAACATATCTGATTACACCAATCAATTTTACGGATAATGATTTGGAGACCAACCGGAATGGAGGGCTAAGCAAAACGCAGCAGCTAGAACTGGAACAACGCCAGCGCTTTTGGAAACGGTGGGTGGGGCCAGCGTTAGTGATTGGCTTCCTGCCTGTGTTACTGTCAATCGGTTTGGGAATAACCGGCCATTTGCTCTGGTCTAAAGTTTATTTCCCTTTCATCCTGATAGTCAGCGCATCGGGTGTAGCGATTGCTATGTCTATTCAGAAAAAATATCGGGCATTTGAGTCCGATTTAGATACAGGCCGAGTGCGCCGCGTTCGAGGCCAAGTAAAACTGACAGCGTATATTGGGAACATGAGCAAATTAACCATAAACAACAAGGTATTTATTTTTCACTCGCTGCCATTGTTCGCTTTCAAAAATGGCGACCCGTACTGCCTGTACTACGCTCCGCACAGCCGCACGCTGCTGTCCGCCGAGTGGCTGCGGGAGGATTAAAACAATGGGAAAAACAAAACTCAAAAATGAATCCCATGAAAGCACTTTGGAGACCGCTCTTGATTTTACCGGTGCGGATTTGGAGGCGAATCGAGAGGGGAAGCTAACGGCCAAACAATATGACCGGCTGCTCACTCAGCGCAACGAGAAGCGGCGGACGGCGCTGACGGTGCTGGGGTTGGTTGTCTTTGTGATTGTTTTTTGTGGTTTTGTCGCCTTAACTTCCGGCGCTAAACCGCTCAATTTGGGCGATGCCTTTTTCCCTTTGGTTATTTTCGTGCCACTGTTTGTTTTAATTCTGGTGGCAGCGGCGAACCGATGGCGAAAACTAGCACAGGACTTACGGATGCAGGCCGTTCACGCCTGTCAGGGACGGGTTAATTTGAATGTTGAAGCGTCAGCAACCGATACCGGTTTTACGGTTGCTATACAAGATCAAAAGTGGAAAGTTGATAAGGCGGCTTTCCTCGCCTTCAAAAATGGCGACCCGTACTGCGTGTACTACACGCCGCACAGCCGCACGCTGCTTTCCGCCGAATGGCTGCGCGAGGAGTGAGCGATGGAAAAAGAGATAGCGAAAATCAGTCCGCAACAAATTTTGATGACCGCGATCCCATTTTCATACGAAGACTTGGAAGCTAACCGCGATGGTTACATGACCGCGCGCCAGCGCAGTCGGTTGAATGATGATCGCTTTTTAATCCAGATTGTAGGTGTCTTAGCTCTGATGGTCTGCCCTGTTTGCATCATCGCGGCCTTTGTGCTTGATGGTCAACGTTACAATACAGTTGTCAGCCGCGTTATCGTTAGCAGCGCTATTGGTTTGCTGACCGTTGGTACTACCGCTTATGCCGGGTGGCGGTGGCAGTGCCTAGGGCGGGATTTGAGGCAGGGGAAGGTAGCGGCGGTTCAAGGTCTAATCAGCTTAGAAATGGGTGGTGATCGCAACCGAACCTACCGAGTTAAAGCAGCCGATGTTACGCTGAAGGTTCCCCAGCACGTTTTCTTCGCCTTTAAAAATGGTGAGCCGTACTGCCTCTACTACGCGCCGCACAGCCGCACACTGCTGTCCGCCGAATGGTTACGTGAGGAGTGAGTGATGGGAAAAGAGAAATCGAAAGACCATTCGTTAGAAACCGACCTGATGGCCGCGCTGGATTTTACGGTAATGGGTCTTGGGGCCAACCAGGATGGACACCTGTCCCAGCAACAAAAAACGCGACTGCAATACGAACGGAAGCAAGCGTTGCTGTTTGCCATACCTATTTCGTTGGTTGTTATTCCGATAGCGTTGCTGTTTTTAGCGTATAACGTGCGCCATCCCGCCGAATGGGGTTATGGGGGTATTGGTCTGGGCTTACTTCTGGGGTTCACGCTGATTCCATTCCGGCGCGCAATCCGTTTAACCCGCGATTTACGGGCGAACCGGGTTGAAGCCGTCCAGGGCTATGTCAGCTTGGACATGAACGGCAGTCAATGCAGCGTAACCATTGGTAATCAAACCTGGCAAGTCAACAAAAACGTTTTCCTGGCCTTCAAAAATGGCGACCCATACTGTCTCTACTATTTGCCGCACAGCCGCACGCTGCTGTCCGCCGAATGGCTGCGGGAGGAGTGAGCGATGGAAAAAGCAAAACCCGTTATTAATCACCAACAAATGTTGATGGATGTGATTCGGTTCAACGATGAAGACCTGGAAGCCAACCGCGACGGTTACATGACCCAACGGCAGCGCAGTCGGTTGAATGATGAGCGCTTCTCATTCAAACTCATGGGCGTCCTGGCACTAGTTGCTTGCCCCATTTTCTCTATCGCTGCCATTATTGACGGCATTCAGCGTCACGATACGGTTGCCAGCCGCGTTGGAATCATTGGTCTTATCTGCTTGGTAACAGCCGGGATTACCTTGTACACCTGGCTGCGCTGGCGGCGGTTTGACCGGGATTTGAGTAAGGGTGAAGTTGCTGCGACGCAAGGATTGGTTCGGTTAGGGATGAGTGACCGCAGCCGGAGTACAACCTATATGGTTACGGTTGATTACGTCACGCTGAATATTTCTAAACGCACTTTTTTTACCTTCAAAAATGGCGACCCATACTGCCTGTACTACACGCCATACAGCCGCACGCTGCTGTCCGCCGAATGGCTGCGGGAGGATTAAACAATGGAAACCGAAAAACCCAAAGCTAAAAACGAAGCCAGCGAAGAGCAGTTAGAAGCCGTTATCGGTTTTACACCGGCGGATCTTGAAGCGAACCGAGATGGGCAGTTATCTGATGGGCAGAAAATAAGATTCCGCGGCCAGCGGAATCTTATTTTGGCTTTTGCCATTCTGGTTATGGTCTGTATTCCGTTCGTCGCCCTGACCGGTTTTGTCAAAAGAACCGATTGGGGACTGGGTGCTATCGGGCTGATACTGTTTCTTGTTCTTTCGACTTTTGGCACACTCGCGGCGCTGGCGCTGGTTCGGATCATACGTCTGATGCACGACTTACAGGATAATCGCGCTGAGGCGGTGCAAGGGCCGATCAAGTTGGAGATGCACCAGGGCTACCATATTGTGATTGGCGACCAAATGTGGCATGTCCATCAAGACGTTTTTCTCGCCTTTAAAAATGGTGAGCCGTACTGCCTCTATTACGCGCCGCACAGCCGCACGCTGCTTTCCGCCGAATGGCTGCGCGAGGGATAGGGGGGCGAAATTCGCTCCAAATAAGCGATGTGTTGGCAACGCCGGACGCTGGAAGCCGTCCGGCTATTCCCACGATAAGCCGCCTCAGGGTGTTAGCAACATCGTCCTCAATTGCGCTTAACTATCACTGTGTTATACTGGATATGCTAAATTATTGTGGTGGCAATACTTATCTAAATCGCAAAGGAGTGGATCGTGTCTGAATTGACCATCGTCGAAAACGAATTTATCACCGTCAAATACCTTGATGACAAAAAGATTATTTACCATACCGTTCACAAACCTATTCCTGATCAGGAACTCAAAGATGCCTTAAACGCCGGAACCGATGCTCTCATCAAGTTTGGGGCTTGTAAATGGCTTTCGGATGATCGCAAGAACGGGCCGGTTTCAGCCGAAATCGCAGCCTGGGGCCGCAAGGACTGGAATCTGCGCACGATTAAGGGTGGCTGGAAATACTGGGCCAATGTTGTACCGGAAGCAGTGGCTGCTGCCGGAACCCTGACTCCCATTATAGATTCTCTCTTCGAATTGGGCCTGCGTATGGTGCTTTTTACCAGCCTGGAAGCCGCTTTCGAATGGCTTGAGAATATCAAAACTAAACCCTCAAGCCTGTAGTGAACCGCACAAATGGCTGGCCCGCTGCCCGCTTGCAGCGGGCTTCAGGATGCTGTAGCCAGGGGACTTTTAGCCCCTGGCAGCCATTTGTTACTTGCCGAACAGAACAGTACGCCGTTCTACGTGACCCCGCCGGAAAACTTCACCAGTGTTAAGTCCACCGCTGGCCCCTGCGTGCAGACCAGATGATGTTCGCCGCCGTGTAAAGGCATCAGGCACGCCTGACACGCGCCCGTGCCGCAGGGCTGCACCGGCTGGAAGACGCCGAACAGGTAGGCTTTGGGGATTTCCGCCCGCAGTTCTTTAAACAGATTCCAGATGCGCCCGAACCGCCCGATTTCATCATCTGGCTTCACCACCACAAACACCTCATCGGCCCAACCCACCGTCATCACGCGGTTCGGCCAGCCTAAGGTTTCGTCGGCGTGCTGGACTTCCACTTCCGGGGGAGATGCTGCGTGGGATACTGCGCCGCACAGCCGCACGCTGCTGTCCGGTGACTGGCTGCGGGAGGAGTAAACGGCTGTTACACAGGCTATTCTAATGTTTATGCCGTATGCTCAGGCAGCCCAGGTTGCGATGATCTATTTTAGTGGCTGAGTAGCTAAAGGGAGAAGTCTTGATGTTTGCTCGCTGGAAATTGTTTACCGTTATGTTGGTGGTGTTCATGCTTGGTGTTTATGGGCTGGCTTTGGCTCAGGATGTGACCCCTGAACCCACCGAAGCCGGGTCCAATATGGGAATGGAGATGGACACGGAATATTCCGTTGAGGATCTCGCGCCGCTGGCGTTAGCTTATTACGATGGAGGAAAAGTCTACTTCATCCATCCCGAAGCGTCGGACCCGGATGTCGCCGAGGTACTGACCAAAATGATGGGGCCGGAGGTTCTCTCGGTTCCCAGTTTGGCTGAAATTCCCGAAGCATTATTGGGGAATGTGTATGTGTTCACGAACGGAATTGAAGGGATGGGGCCGCTGGGTTTCCAACCGGATGTGTTTGATACCGTTCCCGGTGACGACAACTATACGCCGCTGCGCGCGCTTAATCTGGTCACCTGGTCGGAGGAGGCTGAACCGCGCGAATTGATGAGTTTAGATGAAATCCAGGCTGCCGAAACCGCCGGTGAAATTACCATTGAACAACCCGGGGTGGTCGTCAATATGCCGATTTTGGTCTGGCCGGAGGGCCAACGATAGGTCGCAGCGAACGGGGAATTTATTGCTGACGCTTGTCCAATACCGGTGATTTTCCGCAGGGGCGACCTGTCAGGTGGCCCCTGCATCCCAATGGGTGTTTTCCTCAATTCATACCTGAGCCATTGTTGCTCACCAGAGAGGCCCATCTGCTGGACTTATTTCAACGGCGTGTCCCCGTCCCACCTCAGGTGAGGCCGCCGGAAAACTTCACCAGCGTTAAGTCCACCGCTGGCCCCTGGGTGCAGACCAGATGATGTTCGCCGCCGTGTAAAGGCGTCAGGCACGCCTGACACGCGCCCGTGCCGCAGGGCTGCACCGGCTGGAAGACCCCAAACAGGTAGGCTTTGGGGATTTCCGCCCGCAGTTCTTTAAACAGATTCCAGATGCGCCCGAACCGTCCGATTTCATCATCTGGCTTCACCACCACAAACACCTGATCGGCCCAACCCACCGTCATGACGCGGTTCGGCCAGCCTAAGTCTTCGTCGGCGTGCTGGACTTCCACTTCCGGGGGGAGGTGCTGCGTGGGATACTGCGCTGCCGCGCCGGACAGCACCAGCGTCACGCTGACCTGATTGCCCAGCAGCCAGTTTAAGGCCATCATCAGCGGCGTGGGCGCGGCGTCATTCGCAATGAACAGCACGTTCCGCAAATTGCGCCGGTAGCGGTACGGTTGGCCGACCAGTCCCAACAGGCTGACGCTCTGGCCGGGTTCGTAGCGCAGACTGCCAGGGCGTTCGATAACGATTCGATTCGGGGCGGCATCCACCGGCCACCACTGTTCGCGCAAATACGGGTCCCAGCGCTCCGTCAGGCGCGCCAGCAGCGTTTGGCCGGGTTTGACATCGTTCAGATAATCTTCGGTGGCGAGGTGCAGCCGCTGATACTGGTCGTTGAGGCGGCTCACCTTTTCAATAATGGCTTTGGTTTCGCGCATGGTATCCTGCTGCTTCCGGCTTGGTATGTTTCCATTATAAGAGCCGCCGCCGGATACTGGCAACTGATGGGCGGGAATTTGTTTCTGGGCTGGCGCTGAATCAAACCGGGTAGGCGCGCAGCCTGCCCGGCCATAGTTTAGGCGGACGGGGACAGAATCAGCAGCACTCAATTTCCCAGACGGTGACGCGGGGAATTTGGCGGAAGATGTCCATAATGCTCTGGCCGCGCACCCGGCTGGCGATGCTGGCATGACATTTTGCCAGAATCACGCCGGAATACTGGCCCTGTTTGAGTTCCAGCACGGTGGCTTCGCGGAGGCTGTTTTGGTCAACCGCCGTTTTAATCTGAATGTGAGACGGGGAGACGCCCGCCGCTTCCAGTACCGCGCGGGCCTGGACAAAATAATCGCGGGTCGCCTGGAATTCCTTTTTCTCAGCGGCATATACGCTGCCCGCCGTTTGCCGGACTTCCTGAACTTCACCGCCGCCGTGTTCCCAATAGATGGTGGGGCAGCAGTGAATCAGGGTAAAAAAGCGATCCTGAAGGCGGGGAATTTCAGCAACAATGATATTGATCATGTTCAGGCAGTTCGGATTATTTTCTAACGCAATTAATAAATTATGCCCGAGTTGAGGTGGCACCGGCACTTTGGTCATTAGGGTGTCTCCTGGCTGGAATTATTTTTGATTAAGGAGAGATTAGTGTTTTTTGCAGGGCAGATATAGTGATTAAAAGCAGGGGAAATGCCCGTCATTTGTCCTGTTTGTGCGGACAAAGTGAGCCTGGTTCGAATAATTGAGCCAGAAACAAGGTGTAATCCCTCGGTGATTGGTCATGACAGGTTTCCTGCTTTCGAAGGATGGGGCGCGGCCCACCCCGACCCGCCCCATTTAAATTTATTTAATCAATCTAACACGGCAATGGCCTCGACCTCTAACAACAGTTCCGGGCGGAACAACCGCCGGACTTCTACCGCTGTACTGGCCGGTAACTGGGCCGGATTAACATATTGGTTGCGGACATCGCGCACCGCTTGAAGCTGGGACATATCTACCAGGAAGTAAGTGAACTTCACCACATCGGCAAAGGTAGCGCCAACGGCGGCCAGGGCGGCCTGGAGATTTTTAAAGACTTGTTCTGCCTGAGCGCGCATGTCACCTTCACCAATCAGGTTGCCCTGCGCGTCCAACCCGACCTGCCCGGAAATATAAACCGTGCGGCTGCCGCGCGTTTCAACCACATGGGTATAGCCCGTTGGCGGCGCAATGGTTTCAGGGTTGATAAAACGATGTTGAGGCATAGCCTACTCCTTATCTATTCCAACTCTTTAAACCGAGCCAATTGTAGCGCCCGAAGGCATTAAAGGAATAATGCGAATTGAATTACATGGAGTATAATTGTAATAAAATATTATTATAACATTTGTCACCGCTTTAACGGCTAATTGTCACCAAAACTGAAATTTGTGCATAATGGCTGATTTCTTTACGCTTCTGGCGGAGTTCTATCGGGACAATAAAAGGCAGCACCAAACAGCGCTGCTATTTTCCGAGACCTTGAGTGACAACAAACGAAAGTAACCCGATGGCGGAAATGGAAAAAGTAGGTCTATCGGTTAACCCGCTGGTTGCAAAACTGCGCTTGATCGCTCTCTTTATTAGCCTCATTGTGGTTTTTCAGGGTGTGCTGGTGCTGCTGGGATGGGTGTTCGAGAGCAGCATTTTAAAAAGCACACTCCCAGGTTTTATTGAAATGAAAACCAACGCAGCGCTGGGCTTTGTGCTGGCGGGTGCAGCGTTATTCCTGCAACTGAAAACTCCAATTGTCGGGCGACAGCAAACGATAGCCCGATTATTGGCTGTCCTAACGGTCATTATCGGGGTACTGACTCTGGCGGAATACCTGTTTAATTTTAATCTGGGAATTGACCAACTGCTGTTCGATGAACCTTCTGGTGCTTTTGGTGGGTTGCTGCCGAACCGAATGGGTGTGCCTGCCGCCATAAGTTTAACGCTGTGAGGGTGTGCGCTGGTTTTAAATGGAGCCGGTTGGGATTATCTTC
>DATALK010000553.1:0-2505 GCA_036261085.1 Phototrophicaceae bacterium
GCCACCGGACAGACGAATATCTTTGCCGTTCGCCGCTTCGGTGGCCAGTTTGAGCGCAGCATCCATGCCATGGGTCACGAAATGGAATGTCGTGCCGCCCTCCATCGTGATGGTCGCACGCGGATGGTGGGTGAGTACGAATACAGGCGCGTGGTAAGGCGGATTATCACCCCACCAACCCTTCCACGTTTCATCGGACCAGTCCCCGCCTTGCGGCGGCCCAAACATGTTGCGTCCCATAATGAATGCGCCGAGATTCTGTGTGCCGCGCTCCGCGAAATCATTGTCAATCCCGGTCTCGCCTTCATTTTGGCCGGTCATTTGTTGAAAGGCGCGCGTTACAACAAACCAATCGTGCAAGGATTCTCCGCCGACGCCGAGCGGCTCATCGAAACTCTGATTCGGACCGGCACCGTAACCGTCCAGCGAAATTGTAAAAAAGTCCACGCGTAGTTTTGTCATGTTTGGCTCACCTGTCGAATAAAGATAACCGCCCAAAAAGACGTAAAGTATTCGTATAGTTAGTTACTTCATTGTTCTATACAGAGTAATCCTATATCGTCAAAGTCTACTATTCGTTATTATACAATCCTCTGATCTCCAAAACGAATCCTCGAAGTATAAACATGGAAGGCTGCCCCAAAAAACGTCTCGACCCCCGTGACGATGTCGCGCTGCGACGCCATCCGAGTCAAACATTGGTTCGACTCCACCTTATATTTGTTGACTTGACAGGGGATGAGAACAGGTAGAGCAGTAGAATTCATGAGATCTATTCCCGGGCGGTGCGCCAGCTTGCTGAGTGCTAGTATAGTTTGGCTTTTCATAAAACTCATTTCTACATGCTTGAGATCGCGGGGCGATGACCCTTAACAATCGTCGTTCCATCTGCTAGTAAATTCTGCCATACAAAAGATCACCGTAAGAACACCAATATTCTTGTACTCTTATCATCATTGATGGAAAAAAATGGGTAGAATAAGGGGATTAAAACAAAGGTAACACGCCATAAAAGCGTGGGGAGGGGTTGAAAAAAGATGGGTTCACTGGCAAAATCCTGTTGCTGAAACAAGGAGGAAGCCAAATGAACCCACAAGAAGTATTTTGCCCGAAATTGGCGTGTCACGCAAGAGGGCAGCAAGGCAAAGGCAACATTGGCATACAAAGCCAGCAAGACAAGCGGTACATCTGCCACGGATACGCAAACGGTGCTGCTGGTGATTGCGCTGCTGGTCTACGGCTGCCCAGTGCAAGCCTTCGTGAAAGCCAAAGGCTTTCACGAACGGACGGTACGCAATTGGTGGAAGCGAGCGGGGAAGCATTGTGAAGGGGTGCATGCCGCCCAAGTGAGCAGCCACCCGATGGACTTGGGACAGGTACAGGCGGATGAAATCAAAGGCAAAACGCAGCAGGGCCGTTTTTGGATCGCCATGGCGATGATGGTGCCGGCCCGGTTGTGGTTGGGTGGAGCGGTCCGTGCCCGACGCGATGCGGACTTGATCCAGGTAGTTGTGGATCAGGTGCGCCGGGTGGCGTTGTGTCGTCCGCTATTGCTGGCCGTGGATGGGCTAACCCAGCTACGTGACCGCCTTCCAACGCGCTTTTCGTTCGCCCTTGCCACGCTGGGGGAGCGAGAAAGGCCGTCCCCGTCTGATCCCCTGGTCGAATATCCAGATCGTGCAGGTCGTCAAGCAGCGCGTCGAAAACCACCTGTCGATTGAACGGCGCATGGTTCAAGGCACGGCACGCCTGGTCGAACAACTGCTGCAACACACCCAGGGTGGTGGGGTCATCAATACGGCTTTTATCGAACGGCTGAATGCCACCTTTCGGCAGCGTCTGGCCCCGCTGGCCCGGCGCACTCGTGCCTTGGCCCAAGGCGGCGATAGCCTGTCGACCGGCATGTGGGTTTTGGGCTGTGTCTACAAGTTCTGCGATGACCATCAATCCTTACGCCTGCGCCTTTCCGTCGGTGAACATGGTTATCGTTGGGTGCAACGCACCCCCGCTATGGCTGCCGGTTTGACCGATCATGCTTGGTCCTTGGCGGAACTCTTTGCTTTCCCGCTGCCCATCCCGCGCTGGTCACCACCCGTTCAGCGCGGTCGCCCTTCAGAAGAGACCCGACAGCTGATCAACAGGTGGTGCCAATGACCACGTTTTTCTGCACTGCTACCCCACGCGTTGGTGGGTTATGGAACGCATGGGACACAGGAGGTAATCTGAGACTTCAAATGCCAAGCGTGTGGGAAGAAATTTACGGCTCGGCGCAATACCATTCTGTATCGGCTGAAAAGTCAATCGGGTCTGATCGAGAAGATCTTACAGTAGCGCAGCTACTGCGGCTGCTGGCATTAGGGGTGGATGCGTCCGCGCTGGAAGAAGTGTTTGGCGTGTGGGAAACCACTAGTGTTCGGCGGCGTAAATAACGCTAAATTTACCGTGCCATGCCGAACACGAGTACACGGCAGCATACAAGGCTCTAGAATTTAAACGGTTGTGCCG
>DATALK010000560.1:0-11598 GCA_036261085.1 Phototrophicaceae bacterium
GGGCAATCCCCGGCGCGTGCTGGAAGAAATCGGCAAGACGGTGTTTAACCAGGCGGTGGTGATGCCGCAGCAGTTGAACAGTGTGCTGTCGCAGGCGGAGCGCGGCGAGCTAACCGTGCGGGTCACGCCCACGCCGACTTACCGCAAGCAGCTTCAACGGCTGGAAGCTCAGGGACGGCGCACGGTGCGGGCGGTAGTGTTCGGCAGTCTGCTGGTCACTTCGACCTTGCTGTATACCAATGGCGATCTGGCCCCAGCGGTCATCGGGTATGTGGTTTCGGGCCTGACGTTTATTGGCTTGTGGTTTGGCGGGGAATAAACGCGGATGACTGACCAGCCCTCTTCCAAATCCCAGGCCAGCAAAGAGCGGCAGGCGGTGCGCGCGGCGCGGCGGCAGCAGGAAATCCTGACCGTTGCGGCGCGCCTGTTTGCCGAAGTTGGCTACGAACGCACCACCTTGGATTTAATTGCCGAGGAATTGGGGCTGACCAAACCCAGCCTGTATTATTATGTCAGGAGCAAAGAGGATGTGCTGGCGCACATTTTCCGCCGCACCTATGAGGGTATTCTGGCACAGGTCACGCCGGAAATGCTGGCGGCGCTCCCGCCGGTGGGGCAGTTGCGCCGCTTGATTGCCGCTTATGTGCAGCAGGCGTGTGTCTACCCGGAAGGCCGCGCGCTGTTCCTGTACCAGCCGTATCTCATCAGCGTGTGCCAGCCGGATATGCTGGCGCTGCGGGAGCAGTTTCAGCAGCGGCTCGTGGAGGCTGTTGCGCAGGGGATTCGGGATGGTGTGTTTCAGGTGTCAGATGCCAAACTCGCGGCGCTGGCGATTATTGGCGCGCTGTACAGCCTGCCGCTGTGGTACACCAACACTGGCCCCCTGACGCCGGAGCAAATTGCTGAGAATTACGCGCGAATGCTCATCGGCGGTTTGGTCAATCCCCTACCAGCGTAATTGGCCTTATCACCCGGCTTGACACGCCGCCTTAATTCGTGATATTCTACCGATGGTCGAAAAATTGACTAACAGTAGATTTCACCAGAGGCATACCCATGAACGACATCAAATGTGTATTTGTGATTGATGAAGCGCTGCCTACCGGGTTAGCGGTGAACGCGGCAGCAGTCCTGGCCGTGACCATCGGCCAGCGCTTTGGACACATTGTCGGCCCGGATGTGGTGGACGCCTCGGATCAAGCGCATACCGGCCTGACCCAGATCACACTGCCGGTACTCAAAGCCTCCAACGACACGATTCGCACCATCCGGCAGGAAGCCGCGCAAGCGGACGTGTTCCTGGTGGACTTAACCGACTGCGCCCAGAGCGCCCGCAATTATGACGATTACCAGCAGGCAATGGCGCTGCGCGGCGGTGACGACCTCAGCTACCGGGGCATCGCCCTGTACGGCAGCCAGCAGACCGTTAAACGGCTCACGAAAAAACTGCCGCTGTTCAGCTAACGGCTAGATAATTTCCAACCATTCGCCGTCTTCGGTCTGAACGTAGCGCCGCTGATCGTCCTCGGTGCGTTTGGTTTTTTCGCCGTCCAGTTCATTATGTTTGCGCTTTTCCTGGTCGTCGGGACTGCTGCCATCCCAATAGCGGCGCGGGGTGCCGGTGGCGCGCTTGGCAACGGCCACAAACAGCCCAATGAGCAGCAGCGGCCACAGGAACTTAAACACGCCAAACAGCAGGAAGAACACGAGAATCAGTCCCGGCCAGAAAAAGAAAGCGCCGCCGCGACGGTCATACCTGTGCTGCCGCCAATAGTGGTGCTGCTGGCGGCCCCAACGCGCCCACTGACGCCCTTGTTCCCGACCCCACCGGCCCCAATCATCGCCGTACTGTTCCCAATCGCTGCGCATGGTTTTTATCCTTGTTCACCATTGATACTTGATAATACGGGCACAGCGCGGGGATGTTTCGAAAAACTAGCCAAAAGTCTAGGAAGCCCCTCAAACCTGGGGGCTAAACCCCACACTGGAAGTCGCCACCGCGTCCCGCCATCTTCATTTATTTTTCACTAATATTTCACATTTCTTAAGGAAGGGCCAGGCGAATACCGCTTATCATAAATATGACTCGGCATGACTTTTAAAGGATAAGAAGATGGCGGAAGCGCTTTTTCCGGCCTGTGATGAAGACCTGGTGAATGATCTGGCTGTGTGTAATGAAGTTTTATTAGAGCAGGCGGTAACTCACATGGTGCAGCACGAGGTGCAGTCGGGGTCGTTATCAGCGCGGGAAGTGGTGACGGGCCTCTGCCGAATTGGAACCCTGTCGCTGGTGGTCAGCATTTTAACGGGGATGAAAGAACCGGGGATGGTCATCGCGGTGCTGGGTGTGGTGTGGTTATACAGCCATTTATGAAATTTAGGTTTGAAAACGGTCAGAAAAGGGCGATTCGCCGGGCCGTTACAAAACTTGAGATATAATTAGTTCAAATGAAATGTTGTTACAGTTAATTTATAGGGAATTAAGCCGTGAGTGTTCCAACTAAGCACGATTTTGCTACGGATGTGCGGTCAGATCGCTTGGCAGTGCTGTGGAAAGTGACACTGATTGGCTGTATTGTCCTCATCTGGACGGTGGCGATTGTTGCCAGTCTGAACCGGCACGCGGAAATGATCTGGTTTGTCGCGCTGGCGGTGCTGGGGGTGGGTTGTATCATCACCGGCTTGTTCCTCCGGTATGATCGCTACCTGCTGGCCGTCTGGTCCTATACAATCGGCGGTCTGCTGGCTGGGGGGATCGCCCTGGCGAACGGCGAGTCTCTGGCGCTGCAAGTCATCCCGTTTGTTTTTCCAATTATTGTGTTTGTAGTCGGGCTGCTGCTGTCCGCTGCCAACACTTTCCTGGTCACGGGCCTGGTCGCGGGTATTATCCTGATTGCCCCAACTTTTTCTGCCACCGGGCAAACCCAATTTGTGGAAAATCGGCTGTTCGCACTGGGGTTGACGGTTGTCAGCGCGCTGCTGGCGGCCCAGGTCACGGGCGAACTTTACAAAGTAACGGAATGGGCGCTGCTGAACTACCAGCGGGAGCGCCGCACAACAGAAGATTTGTTTGAAAGCCGCCGCCTGTTGCAAAAAGAACTGGTACGCAGTCAGGCTTTAAGCGAAGAACTGCAACTGGTTAACCAGCAGTTGGAAACGGCGCGCGCGGCGGCGGAGGAAGCCAAACATTTCCGGGGGCAGTTCCTGGCAAACATGAGCCACGAACTGCGCACCCCTTTAAATGCGATCATCGGCTTCAGCGAAACGATGCTGGTGTTTCCCACCATGTATAATGATGTCCCGCTGCCGCCCGCCTATGAACACGATTTAAAATATATTTTTGAGAGCGGCAAACAACTCTTAAATCTGATTAATGACATTCTGGATCTCTCCAAAGTGGACGCGGGGAAACTGGACATTCGGCTCGAACCCATCGAACTGACGCCTATTATTGAAGGCGTGCTGTCCACCGCTGCGGGGCTGATTGGCAACAAACCGGTCAAGCTGCATCAGGATTTGCCCACACCACTGCCCTCGGTGCTGGCTGACGCCAACCGAGTCCGACAGGTGTTAACCAACCTGTACAGCAACGCCGTTAAATTTACGGACAGCGGTTCCATTACACTGACGGTGCGGCAAGTGGACGCGATGGTGCAGTTCAGCGTCAAGGATACGGGGCCGGGCATTGATCCGCAGTTCCACGAGACCATTTTTGAGGAATTTAAACAGGCGGAAGTCGTTGGCCGCGATCCGCGTTCGGGGGCCGGATTGGGGCTGGCAATTGCGCGCCAACTGCTGACGCTGATGCAGGGACGCATCTGGGTAGAAAGTGAAGTTGGGAAAGGGTCAACCTTCCATATCCTGCTTCCGGTAGATACCAGTCACCCGGAGGCGGAGGCGACCCGACCCGTTGCCGCCTTGCAATTGTAACTTCAATTCAACCACCCGTGGGGGCAAAAACGGTGCGTATCGTTTACGTCGAAGATAACGAAATCAATTTATCGCTCATCCAGCGCATCGCCTGCGCTGGCCGCCATCTGGTCATCCATTATACCGACGGCCAGAGCGCGCTGGATAATTGCGCTAATGACCAGGCCGATTTAATACTGGTGGATGTGCAGCTTCAAGGCAAGCTGGACGGTTTGGAGCTTACCCGCCACCTGCGCGCCGCCGGGCAGCAGACGCCCATTATCGCCTTGACCGCCTATGCCATGACCGGGGATCGAGACCGCTGCCTGGAGGCGGGTTGCAACGATTACATTTCCAAACCGCTGCCCGTACCCCAGGTGGTGCGCCTGTTTGAGCATTACGCCAGCCTGACCGCAAAGTAACCATCCCCAAATGAGAAATTTAACGTAAAATAGACACAAGATTAATAACAGAAAATTTGAAGGATAAAAATATTATGATTGATCGCGCGGCGCTGGTGGTAGATGATGCCCCAGCCAATCGGGACTTTTTAGAACGGCTGTTAACAGGTGCTAAATTTCGCGTGATTGGTGCGGGCAGCGGGAGCCAGGCGCTGGCCGCCGTGACGGACATGCAAGACCTGGCGCTGGCCGTTGTGGATATGAAACTGCCGGATATGACCGGCTTGCAGCTGGTGGCTGAACTGCGCCAGCGTTTTCCCAAAGCCTGTCTGATTATTGCGACCATGCTGGATGAACGGCACATGATGGAAGCCGCGTTCCAACATGGCTGCAATGTGTTCCTGGTTAAGCCGCACGGCTTTATGGAATTATTTCAGCGGTTGATTAAAAGTGATGTCAGCGACATGCGCGATGGACCGTACCTGGTGATTGATCAGTATGGGCCGCGTGTGTTTAAACTGTCAACCAACGAAATGCGTCAACTGGAAAAAGCGGCGAAAAACCCGGCTCCCACGCCAGCGGTGGAAACCAAACCGGCCAACGACCCAACACCTGCCCAGCCGATACAAGAACCCACCGCACCGGTAGAAAAAGCTGCTAATATCGCCACGCCCGTGGTGGAAGCCAAACCGGTCAGCGACTCCACCCCAGCGGCAGAAAAACCGGTTAGTGAGCCAGCGCTGGAGCGATCAGTTAGTAAGCCAACGCCATCACCGAAGGATAGCATCTAGGTCTTCCAGACTGAAGGGTTTCGGCAGAATCCCGTCCAACCCAGACTGTGACATCTTTTCCAGTCGGTCATCATAGGGGTTGGCGCTCATCATGATAAAGCGAATGGCTGACCATTCGGTATGATTACGTACCTGCTGAAAAAACGTAATCCCATCCATCCCTGGCATCATCATATCGCTGATAATCAGTTCCGGTTGGGGGGAAGCGGAAGCGAGGATGTCCAGACCTTCAGTACCACAGCGGCCACTGTTGACCTGATGCCCGCCCCATTCCAACACCTCCTGGATAAGCAACCGCATGTCCGTGTTATCTTCGACCAGTAAGATATTTGCCATTCAACCACCTTGACTTACAAATGACATATTCTTTTGTATTATAACGGTGACTTTAGCGGTAGAACCCTTGTGATTAGGGTTAGTGACCGGACACTGAACAAATGAGCGAATAAAATAGGTAGAAAGCAGCGGGAATTCCAGTAAGGTTAAGTCGCCCAACCAAACCGAGATGGAAAATCCCCTGTGATCCTGACCTATTTCTGAATGGTATTGCCGCTTACGGAGTTTATCGGCGGCCAACCTTGCTCGATAATTGTGACTGTACCCTGGCTGGTTTTTACACGAGAATCACCAGATTGTTGCGATGGACAATCGCATCCCCGTAGCTGTAACCCAGAATTTCCACAATCTGTTTGGATTTGACGCCGCACAGTTTGGCCGTATCTTCACTGTTATAGCTGGTCAGCCCGTGCGCGATTTCCCGGCCAGTGGGTGCAAATACGGTTAAGATTTCGCCGCGCTCAAATTCGCCGTCAACGGCGGTGATGCCTACCGGCAGCAAACTCGCGCCGCCTTTGAGCAGCTTCGTCGCCGCGCCCGCATCCACCCGTACCCCGCCGCGTGGTTTATCCGCCAGCAGCCAGCGTTTGCGGCTTTCCAGGTGGCTGACTGCCGGTTCAAAGCGCGTGCCCACCGGGTCCCCGGCGACAATCCGCGCCAGGATGTCTGGCTCTTTGCCGCTGGCAATGATGGTCGCCACGCCGCTGCGGCTGGCAAGCTGCGCCGCCTGAATCTTTGTGACCATGCCACCTGTCCCCACGCTTGACCCCGCACCCCCGGCCAGTGCGTACATTTCTTCATCAATATGTGTTACCTGGTGGATGAGTTCGGCGTGGCTGTCGTGGCGCGGATCGGCGGTGAACAGACCGGGCTGGTCGGTGAGCAAAATCAGCCGGTCAGCTTCCAGCAGATTGGCAACCAGCGCCGAGAGATTATCGTTGTCGCCCACGCGGATTTCGTGGGTGGCAATGGTGTCGTTTTCGTTGATGATCGGGATAATCCGCCGCTCAATCAGCGTGATAAGCGTATCGCGGGCATTGAGGTAGCGTGGGCGATCCGCCAGATCATCGCGGGTGAGCAAAACCTGCCCGACGGGAATTTCAAAAATATCAAACAGTTCGCTGTACAACTGCATCAGCCGCCCCTGGCCGACGGCGCTTAACATTTGTTTGGCCGGGACGGAACGCCCCAAATCCGGGTAGCCCAGCCGTTCGCGGCCCGCCGTGACCGCGCCGGACGTGACCACCACCATTTCGTGATTTTGCTGGTGCAGCCGCGCCACCTGCTGCACAATTTCCAACATACGCTGGCGGTTAATCTGGCGCGTACCGCCCGTTAAAGTACTGGTGCCAAGTTTGACGACGATTCGTTGTGAGGTCATGAGCTTTTGTGTCTGCTGTGCCGGAATAAGTGGGCGAATTATAGTAGGTGAAGCAAAAACAGACTATACTTAAAACAAATACATATTGCGAAGAGGTGCTTTATGTTGAGAATAGTGGCCTGTTTAGTTATTTTCCTGGTTAGTGGTCTGGGTGCTGTTGTCTCCCAGGAGGATGCCTCGAATTTGCATCTTTACATTAGTGATGAAACGCTCATTGTATATGTTTCGTCACCCGATCCGGTAGCATTAAACGGTTTTGCCCTGCGCGTGGTCGTTGGTCAGGGCAAATTTACAACCTTCAAACTGGAAGAGCGCTTTGAAGTACTGCAACTGAACAGCGGTATCGCCCAACCAGGTACGTGTTTGGTTTATTTCCAGGCTGGTAAAAGGTACAACCTGCCCGATGTCTGCTCTCAACCGACCAAAGTTTATTTGGTGGAAGTGTTGCTTGCCGAGATATTCTGGTACGATTTTACTAAGGCGCGACCCCGAGACATAGCAATTATGGCTGACGATACAGCGACAGGCATTATCTGTCCCGGACGCTTAGCCGACTGTCCGATCTATTATCTTGCCCCCGGTACGACTCCGGTGCCATCATCAACTCCAGCGAGCAAAGAATTCATAGCTAGTGAAACACCATCTCCAACGGTAGTTGTAGATCCAATTGAAACAACCTCTCCAACTGCATCCTGCTGCCAGTCTCCACAGGTAAATGTTAAGTTAACCCGAACCACAAACAAACGCGAAGGCCCTGGTCGTGATTATATGGCAAAAGGTAGCTGGCAAGCTGGTGAGGAAATTGCCATATGTGGTCGTAATTCGGAACGGGGTGAGGAGTGGGTGCGGGTTTGTAGTGATAAAGAAGAACAATGGTTACTCAGGGATTCCACTCGCGTCAATATAGACGATACAACATTTGCGGCACTTCCTGAAGTACCTGCGCCGCCATATGAACAGAATTGCAGTGCGGCCAAGATCACTTCGCCCCTTAATGCAACTTCCATCACCAGCAATACGGTAACCGTTTACTGGAATGCCCGTGATTGCCCGATGATTATACACGCGCATTTGAATGATGTACTGGTGTGGAAACAATCCAATGTGTATTCTGGAAACAACATCGTCGAAACCGCATCTCCAGGAAGATGGACGATTAAAATCTGGTATAAACCCGATAACCGACCTGAGGAACATGACAAAATCGATATAATCAAAGAATAACATAGCTTCCCCACGCCTGCGAGAGCAGGCGTGGGATTTCCAGCCGGGAGATTGGCCGTAACCACGATGACTGAAATCACACTTTCTTCAACACCCGAAGAACGCTTGCGCCGCGCGCGGGTTGCGCTGGAAGGGCTGTCGGTGGGCGATGCGCTGGGCGGCTTTTTTGAATTCGCCACGCCGCATTCGCTGTCCCATTTCATTAAAACGCGGCAGTATCCCAAAACCCAATGGCACTTCACCGACGATACCAACATGGCGCTTTCGATTTACGAGATTTTGCGCCTGCATGGGGAAATTAAACAAGACGAACTGGCGCTCAGTTTTGCCCTGCACTATGAGCGCCCCAGAGGTTATGGCCCCTCGATGCACCGGTGCTGCCGCGCATTCTCGGCGGACAGCACTGGAAAAAGGCCGCTCAGGAATCATTTGCCGGTCAGGGATCATACGGCAATGGCGGGGCGATGCGGGTTGCGCCGGTGGGGGCTTATTTTGCCGATAATTTGGAATTGGCCGCTGAACAGGCGCGGCTGTCGGCAGAAATTACCCACGCGCACCCGGAGGGTATCGCTGGGGCCATCGCGGTGGCCGTTGCTGCCGCTTATGCGTGGCGTTTAGACGGCCCAAAACCGACACGGCAGCAGTGGATTGATCTGATTTTGCCACACATTCCTATCAGTGAGGTTCGTAGCGGCATTGAAAACGCCCGGAATTTGCCATCGGATTTACCTGTATGGCCGGATGTGGTCGGGAAAATTGGTAATGGCAGCGGCATTTCGGCCCAGGATACTGTGCCGTTCGTGTTGTGGTGCGCAGGCGAACGGCTGGACAATTATCAGGAAGCCATCTGGCTGACGGCCAGCGGCGGCGGCCGATGTGGATACTACCTGCGCGATGGTCGGCGGCATTGTCGCGTCGTATGGTGGCGCGGACGGCATCCCGACAGAGTGGATTCACCACCGCGAACCCCTGCCGGAATGGGCGTTGGAGCCGGGCTAAAGTTTCAATCTGGCCGCCAGCGCCCGCAGTTGGGCGCCCGCCCCGCCAACAATTGGCGCGCCGTGACCGAGGCATAAAATCTCCGGCTGCAAATCAGCAATCTGGCAAACCGCGCGTTTGGCCGCTGGCATATCTACCGTAAACGCGGCAAACGGCAGGGTTAAACCCCAGGGCAGGTGCAGCACCAGATCGCCGCCGAATAACAGACGTTTTTCCGGCCACCAGAACCCCACCTGACCGGGACTATGCCCCACCATTTCGACGACTTCCAAGCCCGGCAGAATGTGGTCGAGCTTCTCGCCGCCTTTCAGTTCAACATCCACCCGCGCCGGAAGCGGCGGCGCAAAGGTGGGGCCGTAGCTCATCAGTTTGGCAAAACCGTGGACTGCTTCGCGGCGCGGGCGCACCAGCGGACTTTCGCCGCGGACCGCCGGGGCATCCCGCCGGTGAACATAGGTGCGGGCATTCACCCGCTGCTGAAAAGCGGCCAACCCACCGATATGATCGGGGTGCGCGTGGGTAATCAGGATGTGGCGAATATCCGCCAGCGTGTAACCCTGCTGCTGAAGCTGCGGTTCTAACCGGGCGGGCGTTGCCGGTGACAGGCTGGTATCCACTAAAGCCAGACCGTCGCGCCCGGTAATGATATAGATTCGCCCCACTGACATTCCCGGCACGGCGTAAACTGCTTCAACAATCGGCTGCATTCCGGCTCACTTTCGCTACAAATATAAATGGGGGGTGTGCATAAACTGTTTTGGCCTTTTTTAACCCCTCCCTAAATCCCTCCCCGTGTACGGAGAGGGACTTTTATACGGGAATTTTGGGTCTTTCTCCCTTTCTCCGTGTACGGGGAAAGGGTTGGGGATAGGGGTTTAGCGGCCAAAAACACCGATAAGACCGAATAATGCACACCCCTCATATAAATGGGTCATTGGTGAACCACCCATTTGTTAGTGTACTGGCCCAGCCTGAGATTGGAACCATGCGCTCATCGAATTTTAAACCGGCCCCCCCGCCCATCTGCTTACAAAGGTAAACTTTTAAGGAATGAGTCGGTTGGCTTCACCTGGGGTTCAAAACCCCAGGCTAGAGGTAAAGCCTTTAAACCGCTAAAGCGGTTGTTGCACGGTTCAGAACCGCTTTAGCGGTTTCCAGCTTACTGGGTAGCCTGACGTTTTAAACGTCAGGTGACAACCACACAAACAACAATTAAAAACCGTCCCTGGAAGCTGCCCATCTGGAAGCCGATAGCGATCAGGACATGTGGGCCATCTGGGGTTCAGTGACCGGCGCATCCAACTGCGACGTGGGCAGCGAAATCACAAATAAAGTGCCGCGCCCCACCACGCTGTCGAGCGTCACCTGACCGCCATGTGCCTCCACAATCATTTTGACGATGCTTAAGCCCAAACCGATGCCGCCGGACTCAATCGTGCGGGAAGCGTCCGCCCGGTAAAACAGATCAAAGATAAACGGCTGATTTTCCTCAGCAATGCCCACGCCCGTATCCTGCACTTCGATAATCAGATTGTCGTTAACCTGATTGGTCCGCAGCAGGATTTGGCCGCCTTCGGGCGTAAAGTTGAGCGAATTAACGACCAGATGCCGCAGCGCGCGTTTGAGTTCGTCGGCGTTGGCCGGAATTAAGGACAGGAAGGGGTGGCGGTCAAATTTAAGGTCTATTTTTTTCTGGTAGGCCAGCGCTCGTTGTTCGTCGAGCAGAGCATCTATCAGCCCGTTTACATCACACAAATCGGTATTGGGGTTGGCAACCGCCGAAACGGAATAGAGGTTTTCAAGCTGAGTGGTCAGCCGTTTGACGCTGGTCTGAATCCGATCCAGGCGCGGCTGAATCGAATTGCGCTCATCCAGGTTTAACTGGCGCTCAATCAGATACCGGCTGGTTTCGATGTTGGCTAAGGTGGTGCGGAAATCATGCGAGACCGCCCGCACAAACTGTCCCAACAGCATCAACCGTTCCCGTTGCAGCGCCAGCCGCATTTTTTGCGATTCCGCCTCTTTGCGTTCGGTGATGTCCTGGGCCACGCCGTAATAGTGTGTCACCCGATTTTCAGCGGCACTCCAGACCGGATGGCGCGAAATCAGCACCCACCGGGTTTGGCCGCTGCGGGTTACAATCCGGTATTCGCCGCTGGTGGTTTTGCCCTGTTTGACGAGGTTCACATCGCGTCGGGCCAGTTCATAATCATCGGGATAGTACAGGCTGAGGGGATCGTTGGGATTCATCTCTTCCCAGCTATACCCCGTCACATTTTTGAAGGAATCGGTCATCCACTCGTCGACCAGCGAACCATCTGCCTGAATGCAGACGGAATAGGCATAATCCGAAATGAGTTCGGAGACAATGCGGTAACGTTTTTCGCTGGCCTTCAGGGCGGCTTCGGCTTCTTTCCGCGCGGTGATGTCCTGGGCAACAGTGTAATACCGGAACACGCGCTGGTGGTTATCGTCCCAGGCCGGACGGCGGTACATGCGCAGCCAGTGGATGCGGCCATCCTGTGCCAGATAGCGGTACTCGCCGCTGATGGACTGC
>DATALK010000562.1:0-5133 GCA_036261085.1 Phototrophicaceae bacterium
CTGATCCGCCAAGCTGGCCGCTTGTTTCCCGATCAGCGGGAAGTCGGCCCCATAAGCCACCAAAGCACCGTCTTTAACGGTATTGTGGTCGGCTGATGTGGTGGGCAGGTTGCGGGCATTAGCGGCCTGGATAATCAAGCTGGCGTTTGTGTTGAGTAAACCAGAACGGAGAAGGAGAAAAGCGTCCACGTCCTCCGGCACGGTTTCGAGGACAGTCTGAATTTCTTCTACGGTATTGATTTCAACTACCGTTAGTTTAACCCCAAGTGATTTTGCCGTTTCACTTACCGCCTTTAACGAGGCGACGGCGCCACCATCCTGGGGCAGATGGACAATGAAAATATTGGAAACACCGGGGACAATTTTTAATAACCATTCGATGGCTTTCCCGTCGCTGGAACCGCCGCGAATGCCGGTGAAGTTGCCTCCCGGAGTTTTTAGATCGGTCACTATCCCGGCCTGAATGGGGTCAAGGACGGCGCCAAAAATCACCGGAACGGTGGTTGTTACTTTTTTAAGCGCGGTTGTTGCTGGTGAACCCATAGAATAAATCAAATCGGGGTTGCGGGCGGCCAGGTTTTGGGCGGCTTGATCGAGCGCCGCAGTATCACTGATCGGGCCATCATAGATATAGGTCGTGTTTGTGCCTTCAACATAGCCCAAATCCGTCATCGTGGCTTTAAAGCTGTCAAAGGTTGTTTCCAGAACGGCGGCCTGGGTGAGGACCCCAATAGTGTAGTGGCGGGTTTGTTGTGCCGGTGCTTGCGGCGCACAGGCGGCTAACACCAGCGAACCGAGAACACAAATCACGGCGCTCACCTGCTGGAAGCGACGTTTTTGACCGGAAAACTTGATGTTATGAGTTTTCATTAGTATGACCTTATTTTGTGTGTGAGTCGCCAGTTGTAATTGAGTCTTCATTTGTTAGTTGTAGTTCAATCGCCGTATAGGGAACCCGCAGCGCCTTCCCCAATTCCCGAACGGTGGTTTGGAGAATTTCGTCCATGTCCACTGCGCCTTGAATGCGGCGGTCAACGTTACCCAGCGCTTTTTCGTGGCGGCTGGTGCGTTCAGCGACTTCGTAAAGCTGGGCATTGCTGATGGCGGTAGCAATCTGTCCGGCCATCAATTCCATAACGGCGAGGACTTCCGTGTTGAAGTAGCCCACCTGATTGCTTTGGACATCCAGTACGCCCAGCAGTTGCCCGCGCGCGATCAGCGGAACGGCCAGTTCGGCTTGAGTGTCTGGTAGCAAAGGATTTGACAGGAAGGTGGGGGAGGTCGTGACATCGTTGATGATGACGCCTTTGTGCCCGCGTGCCGCCTGGGCCACGATACTTTGAGGATTGCTCAATTCAATCTGACGTTTCTCGGAAACCATCTGTCGCCCGACGTGACCGGCCCCGGCTGTCAGCACCAGATTTTGCTGGCTTTCGTCGAGCAAATAAATGTGGGCGTGGTACAACCGAAACCGTTCTTTGGTCAGGTCAACTACGTCTTGCAGCAGCCGATTTGGATCCAGAATGGTCGAAATCTGAGCGTTCACCTGAACTGCTGTTTCCATATCACGGGTACGGGTGGCGATGCGGCTCTCAAAATCGGCATATATTTCTTGAAGGCTGCGGGCCATTTGATTAAAAGTTGCGGCCAGTTCGCCGATTTCATCATGTGAGCTAACCGAAATTTTTTGATCGAATTGGCCGGAACTGAAGGCGCGCGCGCCTTCACTGACCTGATTAAGCGGGCGGACAATTGAGCGGATGGTGAACCCTAGTCCGACTGAAATCGCCACTATACTGACGATGATAATCCCGCCTAAAACGGTTGATTGGGTGTCCTGGGCATTGCGGTTAATCCGTTGTTGGGTGAGCTGGATGGGCTGGTAGAATTCGTCAATATAGATAGTCGCCCCTAAAATAAAAGACGTGTTCTCAATTGACCTGAAGACAATGAACTTATCACGAATTGTTTTATCCGCTTCTTCCCATTTGTAGTAACCTTCAGCATTGGTACCCGTCAGTGCCGTTTTGGTAAGTTCCAATAGGTCGGGTAAATCTTCTCTCATCACATTGGTTCCAACAAGGCTGGGATCTGGATGAGTAAACATTATGGCGTCCGTATTATGGATAATCGTGTAGCCGGTTTCCCCTACCGTTTGCACGGCAATACTAAGCAGTTCTGGATCTGACTGCCATTCTTGCGGCGATTTGGTGAGCAGATCGGGATGGGCTTTAAGGTATAAAGCCACCTGACCGGCCACATCCTCCGCCTTTTGCTCAATCAGCGTCTCCCCCAATTTTTTGAGGGCATCGGTGCTTTCCTGTAAGGCGGTGCTGCTGATTTGATTCGTCGATTGCAGCCCAATCAAGCCCATAATGGCGGTTGGCAGGAGCGAGACAATTAGAATTAAGATAACAAGTTTTGCTGTAAGTTTCATCGCTAATCACCTTCTCGATTTGCAGTCTTGCAATCGCCGAGTTTCAGTAAAGATTCATTTACAAAGATGTGTAAAATGATATATTTTTTGGCAAAGTGCAGATAATCATAAATTTTTGATTTTGTCTCACGAGAATATTGTAACCGTCAATAGCCGTGATAAAGCCTTAAGATAGGTTAATTTAGCGCAGGGAAATTGTTCGAATATAAAAACCACAGTATTTGGCCGGTTTTACCTGGGTTAACGATTTAACAAAAACCCTGATTGACAAGAGGGAAAGTTTTTTATATACTTGTGGTTCGCGTCGTTCTCGTTTGTCCTCTCTTAATTGGATTATTCCCCAAAAGCCGATGGGTATGTGTAAACTCAAGGCATCTCGTTTATACAGTTTGGTTTGAGGAGTGGTGCGTTGCAACGGACACTCAGCGTTAAGAACTATGCCCGTATAGCGGATGTGCTGCCGCTGCCGTCGTTAATCGAAGTGCAGCTCCAGTCGTTCAGATGGTTTCAGGACGAAGGGTTAGCCGAACTCTTTGATGAAATCAGTCCTATTGAGAGCTTTAACGGTAATCTGAAGCTCTATCTTCCCGGCAACAGCCGGGAGGCCAAAGAACTCGGCCTGAAATATTGGTTTGAGGAACCGAAGTACAGTGAAGAGATTTGCATTGAACGGGACATGTCGTTCTCTGCACCTTTGTACTGCCGGGTCGCGCTGGTCAACCGCGAGGCCGGGGATGAAGTCATTATCTCCGACATCTTCATGGGTGATTTCCCGCTCATGACGGAAAAAGGCACCTTTATTATTAACGGAACGGAACGAGTGGTGGTCAGCCAGTTGATTCGTTCGCCGGGTGTCTATTTTGATGCGGAAGAAGATCGTACCACCGGACGCCTGCTGGCGAATTCCAAACTCATCCCGGATCGCGGGGCGTGGATGGAATTTGAAACCCGCAAGACCGATTACCTGACGGTCAAGTTTAACCGCAAACGGACGATTCCGGTGACTATTCTCCTGCGCGCGCTGGCCGCCGTTGATGACGGGATGCCTGCGGAATGGTCGCCGATCAAGACCGGCAGCGATGAAGAACTGCTGGCGCTGTACGCCCATGTGGATACCAGCTCCGATCACCAGTTCCTCGCCAGCACCCTGAAAATGGAACCGGTATGGGAACTGAAAAAAGAGCAAACCCTGGCCGAAGCCGCCTTGTTGGAATTCTACCGGCGGATGCGTCCCGGCGACCCGCCGACGCTTGATAATGCCCGCGAGTATCTGATCAGCCAGCTATTTGACCAGCGGCGCTACGATCTGGAGCGGGTGGGGCGGTATAAACTGAACCAACGCCTGGGTCTCGACCAGATGATTCCGCGCCGGGTGCGCACGGTCACAAAAGCCGACATTGTGAAGCTGATTGAGCGCATGATTTTGATTAACAACGGCCAGGCCGGGCCGGATGATATTGACCATTTGGGCAACCGCCGGGTGAAAACGGTAGGTGAGTTAATCCAGAACAAACTGCGGGTGGGCTTACGCCGCACGGAGCGCGTGGTCAAGGAACGGATGTCCATCCGCGAGTCGGATAACCTGACGCCCGTAGCGCTGGTGAATATTCGCCCAGTGGTTGCGGCGATCCGGGAATTTTTCGGCTCATCGCAGCTTTCGCAGTTCATGGAACAGACCAATCCGCTGGCGGAACTGACGCACAAACGGACGCTGTCGGCGCTTGGCCCTGGTGGTCTGCGTCGTGAACGCGCGGGTTTTGATGTGCGTGACGTGCATCACAGCCACTATGGCCGCATTTGCCCAATTGAAACGCCGGAAGGCCCGAACATCGGTCTGATTGGTCGTCTCGCCAGTTATGCCCGCGTCAACGAATATGGTTTTGTCGAAACGCCGTATCGTGAGGTCGTAAAATTCCTGGCCCCGGCAGACCCGGATATGGTGGGGCGCACGCTGCGGGAAGATATTACTGATGGTGGCGGGAAAGTTGTCGCCAATGATGGCGACATAATTACTCCTGAATTGGCCCGGAAACTGGCGGGGCTGGGGCTGGAAAAAGTTCCGGTTTTCCCCTTTGTCGGCAGCAATGTTTATTACCTGTCGGCGGATACGGAAGACCAGTATGTGATTGCCCAGGCGAATGCTGTCCTGGACGAACGCGGCCAGTTTGTGAATGATCGAGTTTCGGTGCGCCATAACCAGAAGTTTATGGTTATGTCCTCGCGCCGGATTGATTATATGGATGTGGCTCCACGCCAAATCGTGGGCATCAGCGCCGCGCTCATTCCGTTCCTGGAACATGACGATGCTAACCGCGCCCTGATGGGTTCGAACATGCAGCGGCAGGCGGTGCCGCTGCTGCGCCCGGATGTGCCGATTGTCAGCACCGGCATGGAAGACGAAGCCGCTTATGATAGTGGTCAGGTCTTGGTCGCTGACCGGGATGGCGAAGTCCTCAGCGTTCAGGGAGACCGGATTATTCTCCGTACTCTGACGGGTGATGAACATATTTATCGCCTGCGGAAATATAATCGTTCCAACCAATCCACCTGTATTGACCAGCGTCCGATTGTGGTCAAGGGCCAGCGGGTGCATAAGGGTGAAGTGATTGCCGACAGTTCGTCAACCGTTGGTGGTAATCTGGCGCTCGGCCATGATGTGCTGGGGGCGTTCCTCTCCTGGGGCGGCGGTAACTATG
>DATALK010000566.1:0-2123 GCA_036261085.1 Phototrophicaceae bacterium
GTTAACGGCGGCGCGATTGCCCTCGGTCATCCGTTGGGCTGCACTGGGGCGAAACTGACCGTGCAGATCATCAACGAACTAAAACGCCGAAACGCGCGTTACGGCCTCGTGACCATGTGTGTGGGCGGCGGGCAGGGCGCAGCGGGTATTTTCGAGAATGTCAGCACTTGAAGACAATAGAAACGGAGAAAATTCTGGCCGCCGCGCTGGATTAAAAGCGAGCTAATTTTGCGGTGGAGGCCCCTTGTCAGCAGGTTGGCAGGGGGTTTTTATTTCTCTGGCGCAGTGTCCTGAAATCAGTAGTGCCAGAAAATAGGATACAATTTGGCGGAAGCCTGCTAATAAGGAACCCGCATCATGCAGCGAACGTTTGTGGCGATAGCTTCAATTTTGGCGTTTTTAGGGGTGGCGCTAGGCGCGTTTGGGGCGCATGGGTTAGCCGCTGTCCTGGCCGCGAATGGCCGCGCCGACACCTTTGACACGGCCAACCAGTATCACCTCCTGCACGCGCTGGCATTGTTGGGAACCGCCGAGGCGCTCACCCGCTGGCCTGGGCGTCTTACCCACTGGGCGGGGTATTTGTTCATTTTAGGCATTGTTCTGTTTTCCGGCAGCCTGTATCTGCTGGCAATTTTTGATCTGCGTTTTATGGGCGCGATTGCACCGTTCGGCGGCGTGGCTTTGTTGGGCGGGTGGGCGTGTTTGGGGCTGGCGGCGTGGCGCAATCAACCCTGACGCCAATTCCCCATTTATGGAATTTCATAACAATCTCAGTATGAAGTTTGACTGTCAGCCGAGAAACCAAAACCCGCGTGCCGCCCCAGAATGCCCCATTTCACCGCCCAACACACGCTAATATACTAATCCGATTTGAAAATCTAGAAATGAAAACCCGGACAGGACAAGTCCTTTCCCTACATCCAAGCCGTTTTTTGTAGGGACGCCACTCGTGGCGTCCGCCACCTTTTTCTAGATTCTTATTCCGTTTTGGTATATTAAAGGCTGATAATCAACTTTGCCAGCCGCGCCCGCATCTCGGTTTCGTCACCCAGGGCTACCGGGCCAACCACGATTTCATCAATGCCAGACGCGAGGATGGCTTGCAGTCGTTCGGCCACCTGCGCTTCTTCGCCCATCACAAACAACTCATCAATCAAGGCCTCCACCGCCTGGGCCGCCTGCTGAACAGCAAAACCAGCGGCAGTAAACATGCTGACGTAAGTCGGACTTTTCAGGAAAAAATCCAACGTCTGGCGCGCGACAGCACGGGCGGCCTCAACATCGGCAGTCAGGCTTACCGGAACATGCGCGATTAACGGCGGCTGGGAGCGCCCGGCAGCAGCCGCTCCTTCTCGCAGCGCGGGCAAGGCTGTCGCTCGCAGGTACTCCAGCGGACACATCCAGGAAATGGCCCCATCCGCGATTTCTCCGGCTAATCGGAAGGCTTTAGCTCCCAATGCTGAAATCAGAATGGGCGTCCGGGTTACGGGAAACTCTTCAACGGTTATGTCGAAAAACTGCCCGTGAAAATCGGCGCAGCCATCCCATAACAGCGGTCTTAAAACGTTAAAATATTCCCGCAGGCGGGCCAGCGGCGGCGCGTAGTCTTGTCCGTAAGCGGTCTCCGTGACCGCCGGATTGCCAACACCCAGTCCCAACCGAAACCGCCCCGGCGCTAAATCTTCAATGGTAAAAACCTGCTGGGCCACGAGCAGCGGCGGGCGCGGAAATAACGGAATAATGGCGGTTCCCAGGCGGATGTTTTGGGTTTGCGCGGCGGCGGCGGCCAATACGGACAGGGTATCCGCCGTTGTGGGTGATTGCGTGACCCATACCTGTTTTAATCCGGCGGCTTCGGCGGCCTGGATTTGGGCCAGAATGCGCGTGGCGTCACCTGACCAGATGCCGATGCCAATCCGATCCTGAAGTGCTGAGTTGATGGCGACCATCGGGGGTTCCTTCTGTGTTGGAGATCATGTAAATCACAATAAGAGACCCGGCCCTCGCTGGCAAGTATGCACTTAAAAGTGCTATACTTACCGAATGGAGAGTAAGCTCATTATCCCCGATGTTTTTAACGAACAGTGTGGCACCCGCGCCGTGCTGGATTTGTTGGCCGACAA
>DATALK010000567.1:0-6275 GCA_036261085.1 Phototrophicaceae bacterium
TCATGAGGAATTGGCAAGGTCAGCGCGTATCATGAAGGCAGAGTGTTGGTTGATAAACAGGTTGAGGTTATGGCAAAACGTGGGCTGTCACGCCGTCAGTTTTTGAAGCTGGCGCTGGTTGGAAGTGCTGGAACCGCCGCCTTTGGCGTGGGAAGTCTGGCCTATGCGTATGATGTGGAACCCCATTGGCTGGACGTGGTGCCGCTGCCGCTGGTGCTACCGCGCCTACACCCGGCGTTTGACGGCTATCGAATGGCTCATATCACCGATTTGCATGTAGACATTGGCAAAAGCGCCCGGAATCTGCGTTATGCGGTGGAGATCATTAACGAACTTCAGCCGGACGCGGTGGTAATCACGGGCGATTTTATCACCCTGAATCCGGCGGCGGCGCACACGCCGGTGTTGGTGGAAATCCTGAGTGAACTGCGGTCTAAAGATGGCGTATTCGCCGTGCTGGGTAATCACGATCATTGGACGGACGCGGCGGTGGTGCGGCAGGCGCTTCGGGATTGCAACGTGCGGGAATTAAACAACGAAGTTCACACGTTGCGGCGTGGTAACGCGGCGCTGCATATTGCCGGAACGGATGATTATTGGGAAGGGTTGGCGCGCCTGGAGGATGTGCTGGCGGTTTTGCCGGAAGACGGCGTGGCGGTGTTGCTGGAACATGAGCCGGATTTTGCCGACATCAGCGCCGAAACCGGACGGTTTGATTTGCAGCTTTCCGGCCATTCCCACGGCGGGCAGGTGGTCGTGCCGTTTTATGGGCCGCTGGTGCTGCCCACCTATGGTATGAAATATCCGTTGGGGCAGTATCAGGTGGGCAGTATGATCCAATACACCAATCGCGGGATTGGTACGGTGCTGCCCGCCGTGCGCTTTAACTGCCGCCCGGAAATTACGCTGCTGGAATTACATTCAGCAGCGACAGCGGGATAATCCTCATGGGTTGAAAAACCGAAATCGGTGTTAAAATCAAGGTGATTTTGATCTCAGGATCAATTGCCGCTTGCGGCCACCTCTGGTGAAAACACTTTTTAGAAATTGAAATTTAGGGCTTCCTTCCTGACATTTTTGAACATCTTTATACTGCGTTGTATTCGTGTCAGGGAGCTACGAAAACTTGAATTTAAACGACGTTCGCCGGCAGTTTACGCTTGGAACCGATAACCCCAATATTGGCCCAAAACCCCCCTTGGATCGGGATTCACTGCGGGATGTGATTGATCTCTCGCTGTGGGCCGGCCAGCTTTTATTACAATATGGTGCAGAATCGGCGCGCATTGAGCATACCATTCACCGGTTCGGTACGGCGTTGGGCTGCGACTGGATGGATATTCTGGTGTCGCCTAACGTCATCGCTGTCACGACGATCAGCGGCGAAGAATTCCGCACCAAGATTCGCCGCGTGCCGAGTCTGGGCGTCAACCTCACGATCATTTCCGCCATCAACCGGCTGACCGGACGCATCCAGCGCGGCGAGTTAGATCGGGCGGGTGTCCGCAGCGAGTTAGACCGCATCAGCAAGATCAAATCCCATTACAATCGCTGGTTGGTGGTGGTCATGGTGGGGTTAGCCTGCTCGTCGTTCAGCCGGTTATTTGGCGCGGATATGGCCGTGTTTGCAGTGACATTTTTTGCCTCATCATCGGCGATGCTGGTGCGCCAGGAACTCCACCGGATGCACTTTAACCAATTCCTGATTGTGACCGCGACAGCGTTTATTGCTGGGGTGATCGCCAGCACCGCGACCCTCTTCCATCTCAGTCCACAGCCGCAGTTGGCGCTGGCTTCCTCGGTGCTGATGCTGGTTCCCGGCGTCCCGCTGATTAACTCCGTAGAAGACTTAATCACCGGGCATATGGTGACCGGGGTTGTGCGCGGCATCGTCGCCGGATTAATTTCGCTGAGTATCGCTTTGGGCCTGCTGCTGGCAATGGGTTTAACGGGAGTGAGTGGACTGTGATTGATCTGGGTTTAATTCTTCAGGATGCGCTCTGGTCGGCGCTGGCCGCTACCGGTTTTGCGTTGTTGTTTAATGTTCCAGTGCGCACCGTAATTGGCTGTGCCTTTCTCGGTGCGGTGGGTCATGCCCTGCGCACGACCCTGATGCAGCTTGGCATGAGTGTCGAAGCGGGGACGCTGGCTGGAGCTACCGTTGTTGGTTTTATTGGTGTGGTTTTTGCGCATCGCTGGAATACACCGCCAACGGTGTATACCATCAGCGGCGCGATTCCGATGGTTCCCGGTTCACTGGCTTTCCGCGCGATGCTGGGTGTGTTGCGGCTAACGGCCACAACCTCCGATACCGCCGCAGTGATGATGGCCGAAGTGTTCATCAATGCCACCAAAACCGGCCTGATTCTGGCCGCGATTGCCGTTGGTATCGCCGCGCCCAGCCTGCTGTTTGTGCGGCAAAAGCCCATTGTGTAATGGCTCGCTGCGTGCCGCCGCCATTTAGAATTTTTCGTTGGGGAAGGGGCTAAAACCCTTCCTCACGATGTTCCCCATGAGCGCAAATTATTTATCGCCCTCCGGCCTTTTTCTCGATGTCCGCCAACACCACTAACCACGCGGCGGTGTCGCGGGCGGCCACCGCGTCATCCAGCCAGAACCGCGCGTAAATTTCCTGGCGCATGGTCAGGCCCGTTTGGGGATTCACATCATCGCCGTGCGCCTGCTGCTGCGCCCAGGCGTCGGGATGCTGGCCGTACCAGAAGGCCGCAAGGTCGGCCAAAATTGTATGAGATACGGCGTTGGCAACAAACCGCACCCGATTTTCCAGCGGCGTCTGGCGTTCCATGCCGCGCACCACATCAAACAAACCGGCCAGGAAATTGGCGCTGCCCGGACTGGCATAGGTCTGAGACGCTTCCGGCGGTAATGTCTGCGGTGCGACGCCAAACGACACAGTGGAGACGAGCAACTGCCGCGCCCAGGTCGCTTCCGGGTGATACGCCTCAAAGACGGCGAGATGCTGGTGCAGGCGCGTCAGCGCGATTTCCAGCGCGCTGAAATATTCCAGTTGCAGGAACAGCCGCATTAAGGTATCCAGCAGCGCGCCCCAGTCGCGGTCCTGCGCCGCTATTTGTAACGCCGCCAGATCGTCCCGAAAAGGGGGCATCCGCGCGGCACTCATAGTTCCAGACAGGCTTCCGCCGCCAGCCAGAAGAGCTTTTCGCGGGCCGAGGTGCGGCTTAACCAGTCGCGGTTATCCCAGACAGCCCCGCTGATGTCGTCGCCACCGTACAGGAGTTGGCCGAAAGTCACATCCCGGAACTGTGCCACCGCAAAAAAGGCCGAGGCTTCCATTTCTACCGTCAGGCAGCCTTCGGCTTTGCGCCGCGCGATTTTGGCCGGGGTTTCCCGATAAAGGGCATCGGTTGTCCAGGTCTTGCCGGTAAGGTAAGGGACTTGATGCCGTTTCAGCACGGTTTCAATTGCCGCGACGGCTGCTGGAATGGCGGCCACTTCGCGGCTCGGCGGTAGATAATGGTAAGACGTGCCTTCATCCCGCACGGCGCTGGTGGGCACGACCACATGGCCGACGGCGATTTCCCGGTTGAGTACCCCCGCGCCGCCGCAGGCGATAAACTTCCGGCAGCCCAGTGCAATCGCTTCTTCCAGGAAACCGGCGGCCAGCGGCGCGCCCACGCCGGGATGAATGACGGTGACACGCTTACCGTCCATGACCAGTTCGTAAACCGGATTTTTGCCGATTTCGCTGTACAGGATGTGGCTACAGGTCGCCTGTTCGCAGGTCTTGGTAATCACATCCTGGAAAAAACACAGGATGCAGTATTCCGAAATGTCCAGGCGTTTCAGCACGCGCCCCGGTTCAATGATTGCTTCCGGGCTGGGGTCAAATTCCAGGATCGGGTAGGTCTCATTCATGGTCGCTCCGTTTAACCGTTGAAAGCCTGCATCGTAACGAGGATAATACCGCCTGTCAAGCATCTCAGGAACCGCACCATGATGTCCACATCTACCTTTCCTTTGCGCCTGTCTTATCGAGATATGGTTATCGGCGTTGCCATTATGCTGCTGGCTTTTGGCCTGCGGGTTGTCGTCGTTTTTGATCGCGCGGCCCGGGATTCGGCCTTCGATCCGCTGCCCGACGGGACGGATCAGCAGGCATATGTCTGGCAGGCAGGATCGTATGAGGCAGGAAACTGGCCGAGAGGCGTGTTTTTTTTTCAACCCGGGTTGGTGTATTACCTGATTGGAATTCGCGCACTGGTCGGTCATTCGCTGGGCATGATGCGGCTTGTCACCAGCCTGACCGGAGCACTGGCCTGCGGTTTTACCGTCGGTGCGGGTTGGTTGCTGACCAAACGGCGGTGGGGCGGGTATCTGGCAGGTCTATTGCTGGCGTTTTACCCCGTAACAATTCTCTTTTCCACTGATTTTTTGACGGAGAGCCTGGCGACTTTTTATGTGGCATTGAGTTTGTTTTTAGTGTTATGGCAGCGTGAAAAATTAGCGGTGTGGCGCTCGGCACTAATTGGCCTAACCTTTGGATTGATTGCCATCACTCGATCCAACATCAGTATAATGCTGTTTGCCTGGCTACTATTGCTGATTCTTGATACTCGTCGTATTCGTCCGGTTATCATACATGGGGCGGTATCATTGGTTTTTATGGCTTTAATGATTTCGCCGATTACACTCTATAACCGTTATGCAGCGCGAGGCGGCTCATTCCCTCTAATTACTGATGCTGGCAGTAATCAAATCTATCTGGCGAATAGTCGAGATGCAACTGGCGTTGGTAGTATTGATCCGGCCATGCTGACTGTTGATAGTAATTATCTGGATGCGCTGCTTTACGATATTCACTTAAACCCACAACGGTTTATCGAATTACAAATTCGTAAAGCCGGGCTGTATTGGACAGAGATGGAATCTGGCAACAATCTCGATTATCTTAAGAACGGCGAGGCCGTGTCGCCGCTGCTGCGCGCCATTCCGCTCGATTTCCGAATGTTAACGTTTCTGGGTTGGTTAGGTGTGTTGGCATTAATATACAGTAACTGGAAGGGGGGCGTTTTTTTTGCGGCTGTCCATTTGTTACTATATGCGGTTGTTATTCCCTTGTGGGCGGAAGGCCGCCTCAAACAGCCCGCTGTTGTGCCGCTGATCCTCACCGCCGCTTATCTCGGCCTCGCCCTTTATGATCTGGCGCGTGCGCGCCAGTGGCGCCAGTTGGCGCGGCGGTATGCGGTTCCGGCGGCGGTCACGGCGCTGGTGCTGGTGGGGCTGCGGTGGTCGGTGGATAACCTGCCGCAAACGCGCCCGGTTGCCAGCGTCCCTGCCGATGTGCGCCCGCTCAATGTGGTTTTTGACAACAAACTGCGATTGATTGGCTGGCGGCCCTTGAGTTTCTGGCCCGCTGCCGAACGGGGCTGGACGCATTTTTTACACTCGTATGTGGTGCAGTTGTATTGGGAAGTGCTGGAACCCGTACCCGCCGACTACAATTTCTATCTGGCGTATATCGCCGATGGCACCCGGGTAGTTGGCTTTGACCGCGCCATTGGTGGCGTGAGTTTTTATCCCCGCCCAACCTCCCGCTGGCAGCCAGGTGAGATTTATGCTGAGATTTCCGGTTTTAAACTGCCGCCGGATTCCCCGCAGGAACACACCGGCGAAATCCGCCTGGGGGTCTATAAGTTGGCAGGGGACGCTGAAGGCAATCGAACCGTTCTGCCAGTCCAGGCGACTTCCCCGGAAGCCGACTCGATTACCTTAAGCCGGTTGGCGGTGTTTGACATGGGCTACCAGGGAACCAGACTGGACGGTTATTCAGCGGCGGATGCTGGTTTTGGCGGGCAAATTGCTCTCAAGGGGTTAAAAATGCCGGAAACGGCGCGCCCTAGCCAAACGGTCACGCTGGCATTCTACTGGTCAGCGCTGGCAGAAATGACGACGGATTATACGCTGTTTGTGCATCTGGTGGACGAAAAGGGCAATCTCGCCGCCCAGATTGATACGCAGCCGCGCGGTAACATGCTGCTGACTTCCACCTGGCCGCCGGATTACCCGATTGATGACGAAGTGACCCTCACGCTGCCGGAACCGCCGGGGACGTATACCGTCTATATCGGTTGGTACAACAGCCAGAGTCCGACCTTTGACCGGCTGCCGGTAGCGGGCAGCCCGGATGGTCGTTTCAAACTGGGCGAAATTCACGTAACTCCCTGAGGCAACCCAGAAGTATAATAAAGGTTAGGACAAGGTTTGTTTTGTCTTCATCAATAATAATCGTTAAA
>DATALK010000571.1:0-1965 GCA_036261085.1 Phototrophicaceae bacterium
TTAATATCTCCGGGTTTTCCATTATACCCCCCCCTATCTCTATAAATAAATTAAATATATATTACTTCATCGCCGCATACAGCGCAATGCCGATGGCGACGGAGAGATTGAGCGAATCAATGGTGGGCTGCTGCGGAATGCGAACGCTGGTTCCCGCTGCGTGAAATTCCGACGGGAGACCGCTGCTCTCGCTGCCAAAAACGAGGGTGAACGGCGGTTCAAACGTCACGGCAGGTAAGTCGGCTGCGCCATCGGTCATGAAAGGGTAAAGGTGATGGCGGTCAAACGCGGTGCGGTAAAAATCAAAGGAGTCAAAGTAGGTGAACGCCAGTTGGAAAACCGCGCCCATCGAGGCCCGCACCACACGCGGGTCAAAAATATCCACTGCTGGCCGAATCAGCGCCAGATTGTGGCGGCCAAAACCTAACAGGGTGCGAATGGTCGTGCCCAGGTTGCCCATGTCGCCCGGCTGTACCAGCACCAGATGATCGGCCTGCGGGTCGAGATGGGGATAATATTTCTGGAAAATGCCGATGGCGTAGGTGTTTTCTTTCGGCGTCAGGCGTTCAATGAGTTTGTTATCTACCGTCACGGGAATTCGCGTGTGGTCACACAGCGCCCGGACTTTATCCAGCCCCTCGTTGCGTTCGCCCTGGGAATGCAGCAGCACTTCGATCACTCGCTGATGCTGGTAACGCAGCAGTTCCAACGTCGGGAACACGCCAAAAGCGTAAGCATGGGCGGCGGCTTTATCGTACTTTTTCCAACGCATGAGTTTGCTTTCTATCGCGGGCAGTTCACGAACTGCCCCTATGAATCTTGTTCTAAAGCCAACTGGCGGAATTCGTCACGGGTGCGCGGCGGGTTGTGACCATCCACGTAAATATCCAGGTTGTCGCTGCTCAACGTTTTAATCAGCTCCCAATCCAGAGTATCATTGGGGCGGCGCAGATGCGCGGGCGGCGGATAATAACAATCGCCCAGGAAAATCACCCGCGCTTCGACGGCGCGCACCACCACCGATTCCGGCGCGTGCTGGCCGCCAACATGTTCGATTTCCAGCGTCAGATCATCCAAATAGAGCCGCAGAAGGCGCGACAGGGTGATTTCCGGCACGACAATATGAAAACTACGCCAGTCTTCAATGGCGCGGCTCATGGCTTTCAGGCTGGCTTCCCGCGCGGGGGTGCGTTGAATTTCTTCCTGAATGTAGGCTTGACTCCAGGGTTTGCTGGCCGTGTCCACCAGTTGTTTGCGGCAGAGTTCATGGCCGATAGCCGGTACACTAAAAACGCCCGCGCCAAACACATGATCCCAATGGCTGTGAGTATAAATCACATAGTTAATTGGCGGTGCGTGTAACTCATCCAGCGCCAGCAAAACCCGGCGGGCCACTCGCGGTGAATTGCCCGCGTCTATCAAAACGGTATGGTTCGGTGTGACGATCACGCCGACATTCGGTTGGGTGCGGTTGGGGTCCGGGTCGCCCGGATAGATATAAACGTGTTGTGCCAGTTGAATTAGCGCCGACATGATTGCTCCTCCCCCGTTGGTTCCATCTTAACGTATGGTTGCCGGACTGCAAAGAGTGCGGGTGATTTTTGTCACGCAGGGATCTGACCTTTGTTGGTAATAAATTGTGTAGGATAAGGCTATCAGGAGGGAAGTCATGCAACCGATTCAATTAGAAACTCGTGCCACTGCCGAAACGCGGGAACTGCCCAGTCAGGCCAGCCTGCGCCATTACTTAAGCCAAAAACGCGGAACAGCCGAAATCGAGGCGTTCATGGGGCGAGTGCAGGCGGTCTACAATGGACTGTATGCGCAACGACCTGCCTTTGATAATCAACAACTGCGCACCCATCTGGAAAACAACATTTTGTTGGGGTTGGCGCTTTACCGGGCGCTGCAAGCGGACGGCCAATCACCCGCCGACGCCTACACGGAAACCCGTGATTATCTGGC
>DATALK010000589.1:0-1923 GCA_036261085.1 Phototrophicaceae bacterium
TTCTTTCAGCGTTTCGTCGGTGGCCTGCGGCGGGACAAAGGCGATGCGTTTGCCAAGCAGTTCGGTTTCATCCCAACCGAAAGTCTGCACAAAGGCCGGATTGACATATTCGGCGCGGCCTTCCATATCATAAATAACAATCGGGTCCGGTGAAGATTCAAGTGTCATGCGGTGGCGCTCTTCACTTTCGGACAGCGCCCGTTTGGCCTGAACGCGCTCGGTGATGTCCAACACCAGCGAATTCAGCCCGACAATCTGGCCGCTGGCATCTATCAGCGGCGTGTTGTACCAATCACAAATGAGGATGCGCCCGTCTTTGGTCAGATTTTCGTTGATGCTGCGTACCGGGCGTTTTTGTTCCAGCAGGTTGCGGCCCACGTTGCGGACGTGTTCGCGGGCGTTTTCCGGCACGAGAAATTCCAGCGCGGCCTGCCCCAACGTTTCGGCCTTCGTAAAGCCAAACAAGCGCTCGGCGGCGGGATTCCAGTCCAGAACGTGTAAGGTGGGATCCCACTCAATCAGCGCCAGGGGCATTTGTTGGGAGAGCAGTGTCCAGCGTTGTTCGGAGGCTTTCAGCACCCCGCCGCCGGGTTTTTCCTGAAATTGTTCCGGTTCCATCCGTCCCGCTTTCCTATAAACCTGTTTTGTCGTTTTAATTATGCCTGAAAACGGGCATTTATGGAAACGGAATCGGCGTTGGGTTATGAGGTTCAAACGCAGAATAAATCGTATAGGGGCCGATAGTAACCATCTGATAGGTTAGATTTTGCTGCTGAAACGCGGTTTGCAGGTAGGCATCCAGTTCCGGCAAATTCGATGTGATGTACGCCACTTTGTCGGCCTCCGCCGTTGCCGCCGCATACGGGGGATAGCGGTTGTCAGCGGGGTTATAACTCAGCGTGGTTTTATATGGCAGCGCGGCGCTGTATTGCAAACGTTCGCCGCTGAGGAAGGCCAACCGGTAGGCCACCCAATAATTGGTGTAACCGTGTGTCAGACCGCGTTCTTCCAGAAAACGGATCAGTTGGCCGTCGTAGTCGTTCGGCAGATGCGACACCAGATCAAACTGCGTGGTGAAACCGGGCGCCGTCGTGGCAGCGGTGATCTGCCCCACCCCCTGATAGCCAACCACGATGATGACCAGGGCGACGGCCAACCAGCGCGTAACACTATTTGACGGAGCAGGGGTTGGGGTGAGGTTAGCGGGGGTCTTCCCCCACAGTCCATCTACTAACGTGCCGAGAATAATGCCTAACGGCAGCGCCAGCGGCAGGAAGTAACGCCCCGTCGGGTCAGCGCCAAAGGTAGAGGCAATAAAAATCACCAGGAACAGCCCCATCAGACCGAGGACGAGCGGGCGCGCGTCCGGCTGGAGCGCGTGGTCGGAACGGAACAATCGGTAAACAGCCACCAGATAAACGCTGGCGACCAGCACGCCTACCGGCAGCAGGAAATAGGCACTTGACCAGGGAAAACGCAAGCCGATCAGCGTCGGCAGCCCGACCAGCAACAAACCCAACGCGCGTTGGGTGGGCGGCACATACGGAATGCCAATCCCGGCAAATTCGCCGGTCTGCCGGTTGGTGAGAAACGTCGAAATGGCCGCGCCGTTGTGCTGAAGATCAAAAATCCACCAGGGCGCGCTGCCCAACAAAAAAGCCGCCAGCGCCCATAAAATGTACTGCGGAGCCGTTCGCTGGGTTCCAGGCGGTTTGATGATGGTTCGCGCCAAGACCATGATGGCGACGGGCAGCGCGTAAACCACAATCAGGCCATGTGTCCACCACCCCAGGCCCACACTCAAGCCGAGCAACCCCCAGCGCCAGAACGAACGCGGGTGATCGTGGGTGACATCGTAACTCAGAAATAAGGTGAGGCCGCCCAATAACAGCAGTTCGTTATAGCCGCCGAGCGTGGCGGTAG
>DATALK010000602.1:0-4921 GCA_036261085.1 Phototrophicaceae bacterium
GACGAGGGTAAGCGGCTCCCCAAATGTCCAAAATGAGCGTGACACTGCCGGTCAGCACTTCCGCCGTGTAATTGAGGCCAATGGCTTGGCCCGGTTTACCGCGAATCGGATAGCGGCTGGCCGCGCCCGCTGCGCTGATCGTCGGGAGTCCCGCCGGAAGCGGAGTGGCGGATCCCAACCCGGTCAGCGGCGTTAGGAGACTCGCGGCAGTTGCCACCGGCAGCGCGCCGCCGGGATTAAACTGCGTTGGCGTGGCTTGCAGGGTGGGCAGCGGTTCGGTGGGTTCAATAATGGGCGTAACCGGCAGCATCGTCGGGCTGACGGCCAGATCAGGATTAAGTGTCGGGGTCAGCGCGGCGGATTGTAAGTTACAGCCCGCCAGCAGCAGAGCGATGATAACCATAAACAGGTAACGAGCGCGCATCGGGTTTCCTTTTGGTTGCGTCAAGTAACAGCCTGTCACTCTGAATTTATGCACACAAATATATAACTAGCGTAGGGGCGACACGATGTGGGCCGCCCCACGACTTGACGGCAGATCAGGCCGTTTTTAACCCTCAGCTTCGATGGTGACGTCCTCAACCCGAACCGTGTAAATCGCCAGATTGTAGAGCGGCGGCACGCCCGTGAAGTCATACCCCCCGCCAAAACCGAGCGTCACCTGAAATTGGTTGTCGCCAATGTAGACCGGTGGCTCATAAATCCAGTAATCCTCACCATATTTACCCAGGTCAACCAGAGCGACTTCTTCCTGGGTATCAACATTATAGAGACCGTGAGAAGCGACATTTCCGTATTCGTCGAGTTTTTCTTCAGGAGTGGTAATAACCCAGCCATTGCCAATCTCGCGCCCAACTTCTTCTTTTGCCGTACTGACAACGATGTCGCCATCTTCAATCTGAATCACCGATTCACCAATGGCTACTTGATTCTCACTGACTGAATACGCGATGGGATACCACGACTCAAAAATTCCACCAGTCGCCGCTGGGACTTCAAACAGCCGGTCTCCAGTAGCAAGGTCAAACAGCACCATTTGGACATTTGGGGAGCCGCTTACCCTCGTCATTTGTCCGGGAGGTGTATCAACCTCACCATCATAATCCATGACCAGCGCGGCATATCGTTCGTCGGTTGAAATCCAGCCAATCTGTTCAACCTCGCCAGTAAAGAGGGTAACGCGTTCCCCGGTCAGCACATCCACGCGAATCACATCAGTCTCGCTCCCGCTCTCGTTGAGAATTCGATAGTAATGCCAGGCTCCATGTTCCTCTTCAGCGAAACATCTACTATTCAGTTCATAAGTCACCTGTTTTTCCGTCAGCAAATCCATCACGCTGATCTCACAGGCAGTGTCATCATTGAGCTGCTTGTAATACTCCAGACGCGGCGGATCTTCCCGGTATGCACCTTCCCCTGGAATCGGGAAGAGACGATGGTCAGCCAGATTTATCAGATAAGCGCGCTCGACATTATTGGTTGTATCCATAATACCGAGTATCTGCATGGTGTCATTTAAAATAGTGACAACCCGCATATCATCACCGCGTTCGAACTCACCCAGCCGCAGCAGTTCCCGGTTAGCGAGATCGAAGGCAAACAGCGTCACCATGTTACCGGTTGCACCGGTCTTAGCAGCGCTCACCAGGACATAGGGATTGGGTTCCTGGCTGTGATGAATCTGCCAATCCTGGTAATCCGGCGGCAGCGGGTTGGACATCGTACCCGTACTCACATCACACAAATGCTGCTGGCCGTTAACGCCAGTGACCACCATCCAATCATTTATCAGGGCGCTGTTGAAGCGCAGTCGTCCGCAGAAAGTATCTACATACTCAAGAACCCGGTTCAAACGGGTATAGCTGCCAGTGGTTAAATCCAACCGCCACAGGACTTCAACTTCGCCTTGCTGGTGGCGGCTCGCTGCGAGGTAGACCTGATCGCTGATCAGGCCGTCAGGGAGTACATAATCTCTGGTAGCAAAGGGGATGCCATCCGGCCAGGGATAAATCTTTCCGGCATTGGTGATAACCGCCCGGTAATCATCCGCGATAAAGGCTGAATCCCGCGCATTGCGGATCAGGCCGCTTTCCAGGTGGAAATCAACAATTTCGACCCGGGGGCCAAATAAGTCTTCTGGCGTTTCGGGCGGCCAGACGGTGGAACTTTCCTGGGCAGCAAGTGCCTGAATCGAAGCTGTTAGAACCAGGAACAGCAGCAAAACACATAAGCGGCGCATTTATCCCCCTCAAATTGGTGAGGCCCTTTATCATCCGGCCCACGATTCATACTACCAAGCGGCTGAAATCCCCGCCAGTCGGCTTAAAAACGGCTGACCGCCTTTTGGCTGACGCTTGCCGGAGCCGCCGCCGTCCCCCTCCCGCTGCCGCCACCAACTTGGCCGCTGTAAAACCCAGATCGCGCCGGAAACTGATTTCCAGCCGGATAGCGTCCTGCCCCAGATACTCATCACCTTCTTACTGGTACTTATATAAAACTATGAGTTGTTCCGGTAAAATCCAGTCAAAACGATTTTTAACAGTTATCAAGGTGGTTTTATAGGAAAGGAGTTCATTTATGCACGCGGATTTTACGATTTTGGCGACCATCACGATGGGCATCCTCACGGCCTTTATCGGCGGCTACCTCGCCCGGAAATTAGGGCTGCCGTCGTTGGTGGGGTATCTGGTGGCCGGTTTAGCCATTGGGCCGTTTACGCCCGGTTTTGTGGGGGATGCCCAGGCCGCTACGCAACTGGCCGAAATGGGTGTCATTTTTATGATGTTTGGCGTCGGCCTGCACTTTTCGCTTAAAGACCTGTGGAGTGTGCGCCGGATTGCGATTCCCGGCGCGGTGTTACAGATGCTTTTGGCGTCGCTGTGTGGTCTGGCGTTAAGCCAACTGTGGGGCTGGTCGGTGAGCGCGGGCCTGGTGTTGGGGTTGGCGCTTTCGATTGCCAGTACGGTGGTGCTGCTGCGCGGGCTGGCCGACAATGGGCTGCTCAATACCGCGCATGGTAAAGTGGCGATTGGCTGGCTGGTGCTGGAAGACCTGGCGACGGTGGGGATTCTGGTGCTGCTCCCGGCGCTGGTCAGCCAAACGGGCAATCCGCTTGAAAGTATAGTGGTGGCCCTGGTCAAAACCGGGGTCTTTGTCCTGATTATGTTCTTCGTGGGCGCGCGTTTGATGCCCTGGCTGCTGACGCAGATTGCCCATACCCGTTCGCGGGAGTTGTTTATTCTGGCGGTGGTGGCGTTAGCGCTCGGTACGGCCTTCACCGCGTATGAACTTTTTGGCGTTTCGTTAGCGTTGGGCGCGTTTCTGGCGGGAGTTGTGGTCAGCGAGTCGGATGTCAGCCATCAGGTCGGCGCGGAAGTGGTTCCCTTTCGAGATATTTTTTCGGTTCTCTTTTTTGTCTCTGTCGGGATGCTGGTTAACCCGGCGGTGGTGGTAGCCAATGCCGGACCGGTGCTTGCCCTCACGGGTTTCATCGTTCTGGGGAAAGCGACGATCACCCTGCTGCTGGCGTTAGTGCTGCCCGCGTCCGGGCGCACGCTCATTGTGGTCGCCGCCGGACTCAGCCAGATCGGTGAATTCTCTTTCATTGTCGGTCAGGCGGGCGTTTCATTGGGGCTGCTCACACAGGATCAATACGGCCTGATTCTCGCCGGGGCGATGCTGTCCATTATTATCAATCCGCTGATGTTCCGCGCCATCCCCGGGATTGAGCGGGGACTTCAGCGTGTGCCGTTCCTGTGGCGGCGGATGGAAGTAGGCGGCCCCACGCCCGCGCTTTTGCACCAGGAAATGTCTAATCATATCGTCATCGTTGGTTACGGACGAGTGGGCAAACATATTGGCCGGGTGCTGCACCAGCTCGAGCTGCCCTATCTGGTGGTCGAGCTGGACGCCGCTTATGCCGCTGAGATGCAGCAGGCCGGGATTCTGACTTTATTTGGTGACGCGGCCAATTCGGAAATTCTCACCCATACCGGGTTGGAACACGCCCGCGCTTTAGTTGTCACTATCCCCAATGAAACCACTGCTGAATTGGTGGTGGCGGCGGCGCATGATCTGGCCCCCCATTTACCCATCATCGCGCGGGCCGGAACCGATTCCGGAGTCCAGCGGCTCGCCGCTTTGGGAGCGCAGCATGTAATCCATCCCGAACTGGAAGGGGGACTGGAAATTGTCCGCCATACGCTGTTGACCTTAGGGTATCCAACGCCCCAAATCCAACCCTATGTGGACGCGATTCGCTGGGATGCCTACGACGGGATTTTACCGGGGGCCAAAGGCTACCCGGTGCTGGATGAACTGCTGACCGCCATTCGCGGCGTCGAAATCGCCTGGCTGCCGATTGAGGCTGGCAGTCCGCTCATCGGTCAAAGTCTGGCGGAGGCGAATTTGCGCTCACAGGTTGGCGCTTCGGTGATTGCCTTAATCCGCGAGCATCAGGTGACGCCAAATCCCAAATCCGACACGCGGTTTCAGCCGGGCGATCTTTTGGGGTTGATCGGCGATATGCACGAATTAGCGGCAGCGGCGCAGGTGTTTAATCCGGTTAAAGGATGAGGAGGGTATGAATTTGATTAATTGGGAACCTTCTCCCGGCAAACGGTGTATCTTAGGCAGAATACTTTTCGACGAAAAGGATTGGTGTGAGCGAAACGGAACTCATCCACCGGGCGCGCCGGGGTGACAGCGCCGCTTGGGAGGTGCTGGTGTCGTCCCACCAGGAAGCGGTTTTCCGGTTGGCGTATCTGCTGCTGGGTGATGCCAGCGATGCAGAAGATGTCGCCCAGGAAACCTTTATTCGCGCGTTTCGCTTTCTGGCCCGGTTTGATGAAACCCGGAACTGGCGTCCCTGGCTGCTCAGTATCGCCGCCAACCTCACTCGTAACCGCCGCCGGTCAGTGGG
>DATALK010000607.1:0-2403 GCA_036261085.1 Phototrophicaceae bacterium
GCGGTATATCATGAACCTGCAACTGGGCGATCACCGGGAGCGCACCATTTACCAGCGCCTTCAGGACTTAATCTCACGGTTGCACGCCCCCGATTCCTTAAATATCAGTATTTTAGCGCCTGATGATGCGCCGTTGTTTACCCCGGCGACGTTTGAAGCGATTTGTCAGATGGCAAATGAAGCGGTCAGCAATGCGGTGCGCCACGCCAATGCCGCCAAAATTACCATTTCCACGCAGCAAAAAGATGACCAGTTTGAAATCATTATCGCCGACGATGGCAATGGGTTTGATCTGGAAAGTCTGGCGGATCACAGCGGTTTGGGCCTGCGCAATTTACAGCAGCGGGCGGCCCTACATGGGGGGCATGTGGATATTAACACCGCACCGGGGCGGGGGACGCGCGTCACTATTAAGATACCCGTGCGCATCCTGTAAAACGCCTGCAACGGGCCTTCGTGACATCCATCATCCCTTTTGCAGTACCATCGTTTTGGGATAAAGTCCTATAGTGTGGGATAAGATTCGACTTCGTATTGGCTGAAGTTGGTGTATTTGTTATGGAGAGGAAACCTGCTCATGCTTGAAAATGTAATGGTTAATGAATGGATGACTACTCCGGTTATCAGCGTCACTCCGGCGACGGCAATCAGCACGGCCCACCAGATGATGAAAGAAAAGGGTATTCGCCGGGTGCCGGTAGTTGAAGATGAACACCTGGTTGGCATTGTAACCATTGGTGATGTGCGGGAAGCCAGCCCGTCGGATGCGACGACGTTGAGTATTTGGGAACTGAATTATCTGTGGGCGCAGCTCACCATTGAACGGGTCATGACGCGCAAAGTGGTTACGGTTAGACCGGATGTCTGTATTCTGGATGCCGCGCAGTTGATGCTCGATCACAAAGTCAGCGGGCTGCCGGTGGTGGACGAACAAGGCAAATTGGTCGGTATCCTCACCGAGTCGGACATTTTCCGTATGTTGGTCAAATCGCGCACGGAAACAGCGGCGTCGAGCTAGACGGTAGTTTCTGTTTTTATACATGAATAATGGCCCCAATCCGGGGCCATTATGGAGAAGCAATGATGTATGTATCCGACATCATGACTGAAAAACCGGCGACCATCCGGCTGGATGATACGCTCCGTGATGCGCTGGAAATGATGGAGCGGATTAACTGCCATCATCTGCCGGTTCTCGGCCAGAGCGGCCATCTCATTGGGATTGTTAGCGATCGTGACTGCCGCACGGCTTTAAATTCCCCGTATATTCTGCGGGAACGCTGGCAGGATGAAGAATTTGTGGGTCATTTACCCGTCCGCACGTTAATGACGCCTGCGCCGATTGTGATCGCGCCGGAAGCTCCGGCCACTGAAGCCGTTCGTTTGATGCTCAAAAACCAGATTAGCTGCCTGCCCGTGATGCGGGATGAAACGCTGGTGGGTATCGTCACCCGCTCCGACATTTTGTTAGCTTTCATGAATTTGCTGCAAAATCGGCGCGGTGTCCCAACAAACGCCAACGAGTCACAATAACCATTTCCCGTTCCTTTCTGCCTTTGGAATAAGGACGTATCGGCTTTTCCCGCCTGGAAAAGCTTTTTTGTTTTGGGCAATTTTACGGATTGGCGCTCATTTGCCGGTCTGCCATTGCTTGCTTTTCCAGCGCTTCGCGGGCGGCTTCCGGGTTGGCGATGACTGCGCCGCCGCGCACCGTCGCGCCGATGACCATTGCCGCCGAGGCCAGCACCAGATTCTTAATGATATACTGGCCCTCCAGTGTCGGGCTGATCGGGAAAACCTGCCAGGTTTCCGCCGGGAATAACACCAGCGGGGTAATGGTTCCGGCCATTTGGAGCGCCAGTAGCAGCAGCGTGGCCCGCATGAACCGCCCACTGATGAGGCCTAGGCCGATTAAACATTCCCAGGCAGCCAGTACGGGTATGGAAATGTTTGGTGTGATGATACCGGCGGAGAGCGCCGAAATGGTGCGCCCGGCCAGGTCTTCCGCTGGACTGAGCGCCGGGAAAAACTTCAACACGCCAAACCGGAAAAAGAGGATGCCCAGGCTGATGCGCAGCAGCGTGACGCCATACCGCGACATCCAGTTGGTGAGCCGCACGTCTACAGCGGTAATGCGTCCGGTTAAAGTGGTTTGCGCTCGTTTTGGCTCGGAATACAGCGACATCCTGAATTCTCCTTGTTAACAATAAGGGTGGGTCTGGCTTCTCTGACTTTCGGAATTACATTTGTGAAGATTGTAACAATCTTCACAAATGCCAGGTGAGAATCGAATGAAAATGGATGTGGGGAAATTTGTTGTTTGTTATATCATCTCGTTATAATTTTAGCCGCAACGCAAATCCTGATAGGTGCGTATTAGGTTCTGTTGACATTTGAAGACAG
>DATALK010000617.1:0-6280 GCA_036261085.1 Phototrophicaceae bacterium
GGTGCTTGGGATAGTACCGTTGGTATGATTGTTTGCAAATTCGAGATTAGCACCTTCAAGGTGCTATCGCAACTTTGTTTTTTAGGATGGAATCATGACTTTTGATGTAGCGGCAATTCGGGCGCAGTTTCCGGCGCTCAATCAGGAAAATGCCCCAATTTTTTTGGATAATCCCGCCGGGACGCAGGTGCCACAACCGGTGATAGACGCGGTGAGCGGTTACTATCGCCACATGAATGCCAACTCTGGCGGCGCATTTGTGACCAGCCAGCGCTCGGATGCGATGGTGCGGCAGACGCGGGAAGCTGTCGCTGATTTTTTGAACGCGCCCAGCGCTGATGAAATCGTCTTTGGGCCAAATATGACCACGCTCAATTTTAGCCTGAGTCGCGCGCTGGCAAAACGCTTGCAGCCGGGGGATGAGATTGTCCTAACGCGCATGGATCACGATGCCAATGTCGCGCCCTGGCTGCGGATTGCCGAGGATTATGGCTTAATCGTGCGTTGGGTGGACATTCGGTTAGAGGACTGTACCCTGAATCTGGATAGCCTGGAAGCGGCACTCACCGGATGCACCAAAATTGTGGCAACGGTTCATGCTTCCAACGCGGTTGGGACGATTAATCCGGTGCGGCAAATTGCGGATATGGCGCATGCTGCCGGGGCGCTGTACGTGGTGGATGCGGTCCAGAGCGCGCCGCATATTCCCATAGATGTGCAGGCGATTAACTGCGACTTCCTGTTATGTTCGGCTTATAAATTTTACGGCCCGCACATTGGTATTTTGTGGGGGCGTTATGATCTGTTAGCCGAACTGCCGGTTTACAAAGTGCGCCCATCCAAAGATAAACCGCCGTATCGCTGGGAGACTGGCACGCCCAGTTTTGAAACAATTGCCGGGGTGGGGGCGGCCATTGGCTATCTGGAGTCCATCGGACAGCATTATGGCGCGGCGTATACGGCGCAATTCCCTGGCTTTTCAGGGCGGCGGCGGACGCTGAAAGCCGCAATGGCTGCCGTTGGTGATTATGAGCGTGGGTTGGTGAGTGATTTGATTGAGCGGCTGCGGCAGCTACCGGGCCTGACGATGAAGGGGATTACCGACCCGGCACGGTATCACGAACGTGTCCCGACGGTGGTACTGACCAAAGCCGGGCAGACACCCGATGCTGTCGCCGTCGCGCTGGCACAGCAGCATATTTATGTGTGGGATGGCAACTACTACGCGCAGGAAATTATGGAGCGGTTGGGTTATGGTGAAGACGGTATGGTACGAATTGGGTTAGCCCATTACAACACCCACGCCGAAATCGAACAGTTAGAAAAGGGGCTGTGGGCGCTGTAGTTCTGATTCAAAAAAAGAAACCGGGTGACATTTTATAGTGTCGCCCGGTGTTTAGGTTTTGATGAAAATCAGGAATCGCAATTATTCACGAATTGCGCCACCGCTATAGTGCAGTTGGTAGATGCGGCCCAGATCACCGTAGCTGATAATCTCGTGGCCCCAGAAATGGTCAAACGTTCCTTCAATCTGATTCTGGTAGCTGAATAACCCCGACTGCATGGCGGCTGGCCCGCGATAGGGGTGTTCGGCGGGAAGTTGGCGTAAGACCGCGCGCAGGAATTGGCTGAATTCATCGCCTGGATATTTGCCAATCAATTCTGCTGGATTGCCGCCAGAATAAGCCATAGACCAGACGGGTCGCTGCCGGAAGTGAACCGTTTCCTGCCCGACAAAAAAGTATCCACCATAATATAAGTCCCGGTAGCTAAAATCACCCTCAGCATATTCCAGTTGGTGGCCGCCAGGGAAGGCGGAAGTCACGATCACCGCGCTGGCATCGACTGCCGCGTAGGTGTGGCGTTTGGCTTCGATCAAAAATTGGCGCAAATTGTTACTGTCAAAGTCGGACATAAAAATCTCCTGGGAAAGAAACCAAAACTGTCGGGACGATTAAACCATCGCCCGACAGCAGGTTAAGCACGGATACAACCACAACCCAAAAGGCAAGTTAACCGATAATCTCTTTGGAAATGGCGGCGGCCAACTGTGCCGAGACGAGTTCCAGCATCAGCACATTTTCCTGGCTGATGGAACCCGGTTGGTCGCGGCAGGCCACCAGGATGCCATAGCGGTTGCCCCCCAGGATGACGGGTACACAGGCTACCGCGCCAATGCGGCCTTTGGCAACCAAGGGGTGGTTGGGGGTGTCGTTTGGCCCGGCCATCCGGCTCTGACCGTTTTGGGCGACCCACGAAATCAGATCATCCGGCGCGGCCTGCTTGGGGGCAAAACCCTGGAGCGGGGTTGGGCCTTCCTGGGCCTTGAGCGCAATTTGCTTGAGGCTGTTGTTTTCCAGCCGGTAGAAAGCCACATAATCGTAGCCGAGGTCTTTGCAGGCGGCGACGGCGGCCTGCTGCTTACCGAGTTCTCCGGCGGCCTTGCGCAGTTCTTTAGCAAACTGGCGCACAGCGGGCAGGCTGTCCGCCCGTAGGGTTTCAAGCTGGCGATCCGACATCAGGCGGGTGATGCGTTTGATGAGATCGTTGTTCTCAAAGGGTTCGGTGCTGACTTCATCGGCCTGACCGGGCAGACCAAAATCCGCCTCTTCGTCTACCCGCACAATAAACAAACGGGGATAACTCTGGCGCAGTTCGCCGATGAACTCGAACGTGTGGCCCATCCGGGTATCAATCACCAGGACATCCACATGCTGGGTGCGGTCAGCCAGGGTGGTCAGCGCGTCGGTCAAATCGGAAACCAACTGGACATGGAAGTCGGGATAAGCGGATAAGTTCTTGTAAAACCGGCTGGCGTCCTCGCGGCGGACAACAACTAAAACATCTACCGGAGCCATAGAGCCTCTCTTTGCTGCTGATGTGCTGTCTGATGGATGGACACGGTTAAGCGTGTCCCTGGTTTTTATGATGATAACTGGCGGCGGCCAGCGTCAGGATAATCAAGTGCCGCAGCCCCAGGCTGACCGGCGGCGTTTCGATATATTCATCCAGGCGATGGGCATTACTCCCGCGGGTGATACCGACTGTCACCGCTGGACAGCCGACTGCCAGCGGAACATTCGCATCAGTGCTGCCGTTTTCCAGCAAACCCCGAAGGCCAAGCTGTTCCAGCGCGGCCAGCGCTCCCTGAACGAGTGGGTGTTCCGGGACAATAAAACCGGATGGACGATCGCCAACCAGTTCGACCTGAAAATGTAAATCCGACTGTTCGGCGACGGCGACATAAGCCCGGACTTCCTGCTCTAACAGTGCCAGTTGCGCCGGGTCTTCCGAGCGCAAATCCAGCCATAATCCGGCCTGGGACGCAATTGTATTGATAGACTGCCCACCTTCGATCACACCAATATTGTAGGTCGTGCGCGGGGCTTGTACAGGGCGAATCGAAGTGATCCGCGCACCGAGTTCCAGCAGACCGTGAATGGCGCTTGGACGGCCAAAATTCAGCCAGCTATGACCGCCCTGAGCGGAGGCCGTGATATGCAGTCGGCGGACGGCGGTTCCCGCGCAGTAGACATGGCCGAGAGCCATCCCTTCGACATTGATAACGGCTTGCACGCGGTCTTTCAGCCGCGCGAAGGCGGCCTTCATGCCGCCCAAATCCCCCATGCCTTCTTCGCGGCTGGTGGCAACAAACCAAAGATCGCAGGCCGGTGTCAACTGCTGCTGCTGCAAAAATTGAGCCAGACCCAGAATTCCGGCGACACCAATACTATTATCACCCAGCCCTGGCCCATGAATCAGATTAGAGTCCGTCCGAATTTGCAAGTTGGCATCTGGGGCAAAAACGGTATCCGTATGTGCGGAAATCATCAGCCCCGGGACCGCCTGGTTTTTTCCCGGCAGCAGGCCATAGACATTGTGAACGGCATCGGTTTCGACCTGGTGCAGCGCCAACGCCCGGAACTCGGCGGCGACATACTTGGCGCGTTGGGCTTCCTGAAAAGTGGGGGCGGGTATCTGCTGAATGGCAACCGCTTGTTCGATGACTGTTTGTGCGAGAGACGGAAGTGACTGCCAGTCCAGCTCAGTATCAAATTGAACAACAAGGTGTTTCATTACAAACCTGACCGATGAAGCCAAAATACGGTGTTCCAGAATTATGCCATAGAACCCCACTTATGCCCACCAAACTGCACAATCAGGGTTTCACGCGGCTCAAAAGCCCGGTATAATTCGATTACCCTGAAGATACTGGATATACGTTTGAGGTGGAGGTCTTGATGGAGGCGGCTAGGATTCTGTTTATTGGACGTATCCAGACCAACCAAGCCACCGCCAGCGCCCTCGAAAAACGGTATCATGTTTTGGCCGCCTCCAGCGGCAAACAAGCCCTGACTCTCGCTAGTGCGCAATTACCACATCTGATCGTTCTGGACGCGGTTTCCATGCGCACCCCTGGCGAACGTATTTGCCAGGAACTCCGCACTGGTTTACCCGGAATTCCCATCATCCATATTCACCCTGGCCCCAAAGAAACGGCCCAGAGTCGGGCCGATGTGCTGCTGTTTTCGCCCTTAAGTACCCGCAAACTAACTGGGGCGGTTTCCCGGCTGTTAAAAACCCAGGATAATGAACTTATTAACTGCGGGCCGTTTGTGATGAATCTCGGCCAGCGTGTGTTAATCGTGGCCGGTCAAGAAACGCAGCTCACCCCCAAACAAGCGCTGCTGGTGGAAACTTTTTTCCGGCACGCGGGCCAGACGGTGGAACGCAAAATGTTGATGGAAAAGGTCTGGAATACGGATTATCTGGGGGACACCCGCACCCTGGATGTGCATATTCGCTGGCTGCGAAAAGTGCTGGAAAGCGATCCCAGCAAGCCGCGTTATCTGCTCACCGTGCGCGGGGTGGGCTACCGGTTGGAAATCCCCGAACAAGAACTGCTCGAAGAAGAACCGGAACTGGTGCTGCCGCTTCCGGTTGGTGCTTAACGCCCCGCTGCTTTCATCTGCCAAAATAAAAAAGCCTGCGATGAGCAGGCTGATGGTTTCGTTACAAAATTCGCGCTTAAGAACGAACTTCGAGCGCGGCCAATTGTTTCATCAAACGGCCCTTGCGGCGCGCAGCGTTGTTTTTATGAATTGTACCCCGGCTGGCGGCCATGTCCAGATCGCGGATCGCGGCGCGAACGGCTTCACGCGCGGCTTCCTGGTTGCCACCGTCAATTTCGACGCGGGCTTTTTTCACCAGGGTGCGGGTACGATTGCGGAAAATACGATTTTGTAAACGGCGCTTTTCGTTCTGGCGCTGGCGCTTCAGCGCCGATTTGTGATTTGCCATCTTACTGCCTCCAGCGGATCGGCTATTGTATTTTTGCTAACTGAATGGAGGCAAATTCTATCACAGCGGCGCACATTTTGTCCAGCGGCGTTTTGTGATCGGACACCACTGTTCTATAATAAACCGCCTGGGACAAACGCTACTTAACACTTAAAGGTAAAAATCAATGTCACCCTGTCTCATTCGCCGGTTAACGCCGGATGATCTAAAACCGGTTGATTATAATGCCGACTCACTGGCGGCTGCCGCCCAGTATGAGCCGGCGGATGGTGTGTATACCGCTGCCAATACGTTTAATACGTTCCAGGTGTTAAAGCTGGACGCACATCTGGATCGCCTGGAAGATTCGGCGCAGCGGGAACAGATTCCGCTGGTGCTAGACCGGCAGCGACTGCGGGCCGCGCTGCGAACAATGATCGCGGAGTCCGGCTTTGGCAGCGTGCGGTATCGGATTACTGTGCCGCGCCCGGCGAATGAACTGATTCTGACGATTGAGCCGTTTCAGCCACCTTCGATGCAAATGTATGAGCAGGGGGTGCGCTGTGTGACGCTGCCCGAAAGCGCGCAGCGGGTGAATCCGGCGTCCAAAACGACAGACTGGGTGCATGAGCGTGAACGATTTGTCCTGCCGCCAGGGATTTATACCGGTCTGTTGCTGAATGCTGCCGGGGACATCCTGGAGGGCATGAGCAGCAATTTCTACGCGGTGCTGGATGGCGAACTACGGACGGCGGGAACCGGTATACTGCCGGGTATCTCTCAACAAATCGTGTTTACTGTCGCGCCGGAGGTGCTGCCCGTGCGCCAAGAAGCGGTTAACCGGCGGGATTTATCCCGTTTGAGCGAAGCCTTTGTGACTAGCAGCAGTCGGGGCATTATGCCTGTTGTCGAAATTGATAATATCCGTATTGGTGCGGGCGTACCCGGCCCCCAGACACGGGCCTTGCGGCAGGTGCATGGGGCCTGGGTCGAAAAACAT
>DATALK010000618.1:0-14160 GCA_036261085.1 Phototrophicaceae bacterium
GCAGCAACCCGGATTTTGTGCGTTTTTTGTATATTGCGCAGGGTTCGACGAACGAACTGGAAACCCATTTGGTAATTGCTAACGATCTCGGATTTTTACCGAATGAAACGCACCAACGACTTGAACCCCAAATTGAGGAAATTCGCCGGATGCTGAATGGCTTGATTCACCGGCTGAACTCAACCAAATGAACTTATTTACCACCAGTTACCCCTCTAAACGTCTGGAAACTGGCAGCAGGTAACTGGCAACTCAGGAGAGCAAATCATGACTTATCATGTCCTTGTACCCGATAGTGTGCATCCATCAGCGGTGGAAATTCTGGAAGCGGCGGGGCTGAAGGTGAGCGCGCCGGGGCAAATGAAACGCCCGGAAACGCTGGCCGCCATCGCCGACGCCGACGCATTGATTATCCGCAGCGCGACCAAAGCCGACGCCGAACTCTTAAATGCCGCCCCGAAGCTCAAAGCCATCGCCCGCGCGGGTGTGGGTGTGGATAACGTGGATTTGAACGTGGCGACTCAAAAGGGCATCGCGGTGATGAACACGCCCGACGGCAACTCGGTGGCGACGGCGGAATTAGCCTTCTCGCTGATGTTGTCGCTGGCCCGCGCGATTCCCCAGGCGCACGCTTCGATGCAGGCGGGCAAGTGGGATCGCAAAACCTTTATGGGAACGGAACTGCGCGGTAAAACGCTCGGTGTCGTGGGTTTTGGCCGCATTGGGCGGGCCGTCGCCAAACGCGCGCAGGCGTTTGAGATGCAGGTTATCGCCCATGATCCGTATATTCCGCTGGACATCGCCGAAGACTTTGGCGTGAAACTGGTCAGCCTGGATGAACTCTATGCGCAGGCGGATTACATCACGCTGCATACCATCGTCAACAACGAAACGCGCCATCTGATTAACAAAGACACGCTCGCCCGCATGAAAAAAGGTGTGCGCATCATCAACGCGGCGCGCGGCGCGCTGATTAACGATGCCGATCTGGCCGAAGCGCTGAAGAGTGGGCAGGTGGCCGGGGCGGCGCTGGATGTTTACGCCGAAGAACCGCCGCCTGCCGATCATCCGCTGGTGGGGCTGCCCAACGTGATTGACACGCCGCACCTGGGAGCCAGCACGGAAGAGGCGCAGGTGGCAGTGGCCGTTGAAGCGGCGCAGTTGATTGTCGCGGCGCTGACTCGCAGCGAGTACAAAAACGTTGTGAACACCGACGTGTTAAAACGGTAAACGCGCTTTTATCACTGCGGATTTTGGTACGGACACGATAGATTGTGTCCGTACTATATATTTTATTTTTATATGTTTAACAATAAAACCCGCATTTTATAACCCCTTCCAGTGCAGCCAAACCAGAATACGATCCGCCACCGCTTGCCAGCCCGGTTCCAGCATCATATCGTGCGCCATCGGGAAAAATTCAGCGGTGGTGTTGTAGGCGGTAGCTGTGTTTTCCTGCTCTTCGCGGGTAAAAATCTGATCGTTGGCCGCGCCCAAAACCAGCATGGGTGTATTGACACGAACGGGTTTCGGCAAATCGAGCAGGGCCGCATCCAGAGCAATGCGAAATGATTCACGCTGCATCTGTTCATAATAGCGTTCAAATTGTTCCTGTGGCACGTCTGGCGAAAAAAAGACGGCTTTATTGATTTTCGGCGTCCCCACCATGTAATAAGGATTGAGACTCAGGGCGGTTTTAAGCATGGAGCCGGGGTAACGTTGTAGATGCCGCAGCGTAAACGCCAGCATCCCGGTAACTGGCAGCGAAGCCAGCAGCACCGCCGCTGCCGCGCGGCGGCCCTCCAGATATTTTTGTACCACATACCCGCCGAGCGAGTGGCCGATCAACACTGGAATTCCTTCCAAAATGCGCGCCACCTGCTCCACATCGGCCACATAATCGGCGACGGTGGCCCAGCGCAGTTCGTGGTCGCCGGAACTTTTGCCATGCCCACGCAAACTCATGGCATGGGCGATATAACCCTGTTCGGCAAAATAGGGCAAAAAATATTCATCCCAGCACCAGGCCCCATGCCACGAACCATGAATAAACAGCAGCGGCGTCGGGCGCGGTGTTCCTGGCGGTTTACGGGTAATAATTTCGAGATGCACAACCTTCCCCCTTATCTGAGCGTGATTCAAGCCAGCTATAGGAATCGTAACACAGATTAAAGGAAGAGGCCGCTCCGAACGGCGGCGCGGCTCAAAATTCCCCGCACCGAACTGGCTCAAGCGATCAGAGCGGGGAATTTCGTTTATGAGGGAATTATGGCGTGAGGGTTTGCAACGCGGTGTCCAGCATCGTGTCGTGATGCTGGTCATACGCTGCTGCATCTAAGGGGATTTCAAGTGTCGGCGGGATGCCTACGCCTTCATAAACCTGACCATCGGCCAGGGTATACACTTCATTCGAGAGGCCGAACTGCCAGCCGTTTGGCAACTTGCGCCCCAGGATATCCGAATGGCCGCCGGAAGTCGGTTCACCAATGACGGTCACGTTGGGCAGGGTGCGCATCGCCATCACAAAAATTTCAGCGGCGCTGGCGGTCATGCCGCTGGTCAATACGATCACCGGTTTGGTGAACGGCTGCGGGCCGTCCGGCTGAATATAAAAGTCCCGCGTTGGGGTCAGACGGTCCCCATTCCGCGCCTGCTTGGTATGGGACAGCCGTTCCTGGTCAGCAAAGCGGCTGGCAAAGGTGAGCGCAACTGAGTCGTAACCGCCGCCGTTAAAGCGCACATCAATCACAATCGCTTCTTTACCCGCCAGGGCGGCCAGCGCTTCATCAATCAACGCGGCGGCGGCTTCAAGCTCACTTTGTTCACCGGTGGCGTAACCTTCCATGCCCAGGAGATTGATGTAACCCACGCGCTCGTTGATGGAACCGTAGAAAAGCCGCTGATTGACCTGCGGGCCGTTTTCCGTCTGGGTGATGATGGCATCCATAAAAGCTTGATCTTCTCCCAGATAATCCTGGCTGATGACCGAAAAGGCTGCCAGCAGCACCTGGATCATCGTTTCTTCGCTGTTGTTCGCCCAGGCCGGTAAACTCCCTGGGGAGAAGTAGTCAAAATCACTGACCAGCGAAATATGCCCGTCCTTGAGCGGCGTGAGCATTTGCTCGAAGATGGCAAATAATGCTTCGGGAGTGGTCTCGTTTGTAACCTGGGGGCGATACTGGTCATAGGTCGCTTGCCAGTCTACCCCGTAAAGCTCAAAGAAAGCATACTGCTCATTAAAGGTGTGCCAGAAAATCTCAAAATTCACTTCGGGATCGTCAGTCGGCGCGGGGCCACCATTGGCGCAGGCGGCGGGTAGTTCCGTTAATGGCTCGGCTTCAATGTGCAGTGTGCCATCATCAATCACGATCAACCGCCCATCGCTGATAGTGGCCGTTACCCCCATCTGGGCTAAATCGCCCTCATAAATTGGTACACAACTAACCTCAGTGATTTCGTACAGGGCCACCTGATCGCCAGTCTGGGCAATTACCAGGCCGTAACCTTCCGTGTGCCAAAAGCTGGTTTCCTGGGCGGCGGCGGGCATGATACCCACTAATAATAGTAGCGCCAGCCCCAACAGTAGTCCTTTTTTCATCGTTCCTCCGAATTTACAAGGGTGTGCTAACACAATTAGCTTAGGGGTTTTGGCGGGCGGACTCCACCTGATTATGTCGAGTTTTTGCTTACAGTTTGCAGAACTAATCTCCACAAAATGCAGAGAAACCAAAATGCCGCTCCGTCGCGGCGTCGTTTTAGCAAGATGGCGGCGATGGGGTATTTCCGTTTTGTTCGCGCCTGTTTGGATGAGGGCGGTGGTGAACCGCCTATCAGGGAGCGCACAGCGGCGCTCCCCGACCTAACCGTACTAATGCCCAACCGCCGCTCCCGCTGCGCGTTTGGTATTGGGCAGCATCAGCGAACTGAGCGCGCCGCCCGCCAGGAAGATGGACCCCAGCAGCGTTGCCAGATGCGCGGCCTGCGACAGCCCTTCACCGAGGGTGTGCTGAATGCCGCTTTTCAGGATGGCAACATCCGGGGCCAGTTCGGTTTTAATCTGGCTCACCACTGCCGCATCATCCAGGTTGACGCCTTGCAGCCGCAGCGCCGCTTTGCCGATGGGCGGAATTTGGGCAATCGCCTGGTCAATAGGATCAAGGCTGGTATCGTAACCTTCGTTATTGTCCAGTCCTTTAATCATCGCTTCTTTGACCATCGCCCCCGCTGTGGCAAACTGACTGCCGAAAACTCGCGCTTCGTTTGACAGGCTGTCGTTGGCCTGCACGCGGGCGCTGAAATCTTCAAAAACGGTCATCTTTTCGACCAGAGGTTTACTGGCCGAAGCAAAGTTGCCAAACAGCACCGCGCCGATGACCGCAATCCCAATGGAAGCGCCCAACTGCCGAATGGTGTTATTCGCGCCGGAGGCCACCCCGACTTTTGCCAGCGGAATATCGGACAGCACGATATTGGCAAGTTGGGCCACCGCCAAACCAACGCCCGCGCCGTACACCAGCAGCGGCCAGAGGAGGGTCGGCGCATCCACCGAAATGATCTGGCTTAACCAGAACAGCGCAATCGCCTCCAGCGCCATGCCGATGGTAACGACCCAGCGCGGGCCAAAGCGATTGGAGAGGAAACCGGCAGACGGCGCGGCGACCATCGCCACCAGCGCAAACGGCAGGAATTGTAAGCCGGTTTCGAACGCGCCCAGGCCTTTTGCCAATTGGAAGAAAATGGACAGCGTGAGGATGACGCCAAATTCACCAAGCGCGACGATTAACACCGTCAGCAGACCAAAGCGGAAACTGCGATACTTGAGCAGGCCGAACTCAAACAGGGGTTCGCCGTTGTTCCGTTCCTTGCCGAGTTCGACGAAAATAAAGGCCAGGAACATCACCGCGCTGAAGGCAAACACAAACGGCACAAATGACACCGTACCGCCGGGGATGGTCGCGTCAGCGGCCAGCGACGGATAGGCCAGCGATCCCAGGGTAAAGACCTTTTTCGCTTCCAGCCAGCCGTAGTTCTGGCCTTCAATCGCGCCGAAAACAAACGCGCCAATCGAGAGGGTTGCCAGCAGAATGCCCAACCAGTCAATCCGGTGTTTAATGGTGGTATCCCGCGATTCCTGGATGGCCCAAACGCTGCCGAGGATGGCGATTACACCAATCGGAATGTTAACCAGGAAAGCCAAACGCCAGGATTCGGCCATCACGCCCGTGCCATATTCGATCAGCCAGCCGCCCAGAATCGGGCCAATGGCGGCGGAAACCCCCGCCGTTGCCCCCCACACGCCGAAAGCAATATTGCGCTCTTTGCCCTTAAAGGTGGCCGAAACAATGGACAGCGTGGCCGGAGACATCATCGCGCCGCCCATGCCTTGCAGCGCGCGGAAGAAAATCAGCGTACCAATTGAGGGCGAAAAACCGATACCGGCAGAGGCCAGCACAAACAGAGCGGCGCCGCCGATAAAAATATTGCGCCGCCCGTACTGGTCGCCGAGTTTGCCCCAGGTAATCAGCGCCGCGCCGAACACCAGCGAATAAATGGAGTTGACCCATTCGGCATCGGCAAAAGACGCGCCAAACGTTTTCCGAATGGTGGGGAAGGCGATGTTCACAATGGTACTGTCAATGATGATGAGGGTGAGGCTCAGGCTGAGAATCAACAGCGCGATCCACCGCCGCTTGTAGGCCAACTCTTCCGCGCGGGACGCAAAAACGCGCGAATCCAATACTGTTTCCATGCTTGGGTAGGCTCCTCTTGACTATAAATATAGGATTGGTTTTACAGCTTGATGTCAGGCGGTAATAGCGCCTTTAAAAAGTGTGACAACGACCTCGGTGGCCGCGTCCAGCGAATAGTTCAACGGCGGGCCAAGACACTGGCGTACCCCGCCGAGCAGGTAAAACAGCAGATGCACCACCATGATCGTTGGCACTTCCGACTTAATTTGGCCCTGTGTCTTGCCGGTATCAATAATCTGGCTCAAGAGCGCCAGCATTCGCGCTTTATGCGCGGCGACGGCCTCGGAACCGAGGATTTCCAGAATATGTTCCGAGCGCAGATTGGCGATCAGGCTGTCCGGCTCATACGAACGTTTGATGAGCGAACGCAGCAGGGTTTCTAACCGTTGCAGCGGCGTGCCGGTAGTATGTTCCAGCACATGCGCTTCCAGGGCTTCCATGCTGTCCACCATCACGCGCGTGAACAATTCATCCTTGCTGGCAAAATGTTGGTACAGCGTCGGCTTGGACACGCCCACCATTTCGGCCAGGGTATCCATGTTCAGATGGGAGTACCCCTGCTCACAAATAATGTGTCCGGCGGCCCGCAGGATTTCCTGTTCGCGCTGCTGTTTGACTCGATCTTTAAACGATGATGGCGGCATTGTTTACTCATCAGTAGATTTTTTACTGAACAGTAGCCATCATAGGAGGAAGTGGGGCGGCGTGTCAAGCCTTTTCCGCAAATGTTAATCATACAGGCACAAATTTTTACCTGGCGCTCATCTGCTGGCGGCGGCAAATAAACTCCTATCCGCCAACTCCTGAGATCATGAACCTCACCCCCGGCCCCGCGCCCGCAGGGGACATCCGTCCACGTTCGGCTCGCCATAACATAGAGAGGGGAGAAAGACTGGTGGCGAAATTGGCAGCGGCGGAGCTGGAGAGGGTGTGCTGCTGCAAAAACAAGTCTATAATCGTTAGTCTATAGTCGAAAGACAAAGACAGGGGAGCGCCCGCGAATAGTGCGGACACGAACTATCGTGTCCGTACATGCGCCAACGTTCGACTGCATCAATATAAGCGAAAAAGCGGGTGGTGGCGTGATGCGGGTAAGCACGACGTGGAAATCGCCGATTTGCTGCACATTACGCCGTTAACCGTCGCTCGCCCCCGTGACCGCTGGGTCCAGCAATACCTGTTGACCGACCAACCTAAACGGGGACGGGACAAACGGCTGGAGGGCAAGCAAGAGGCGCTGCTCGTGGCCTTAGCCTGGAGCGCTGCGCCGGAAGGTCGAGAAAGTTGGACGATGCAACTGCTGGCAGACAAGCTGGTCGAATTGAAGGTCATGGAGACCCCGATTTCGGATGAAACGATGCGCCGCACATTGAAAAAATGAGCTTAAACCCTGACTCAAAGAACAGTGGGGTCTCCCAACCGTAGGCAGCGAGGGCTTATCAATAATATGGTCGAAATACCCCCGAATTCCATCCAGCCCTCATCCCGCGCGGCGTGGCGGCAGTGGTTAGCCGAACACCACACCCAGACCGAGGGCATCTGGCTGATCAGCTTCAAAAAAGCGACAGGAAAACCCCGGGTTGAGTACGATGAAGCGGTGGAAGAAGCCCTTTGTTTTGGCTGGGTGGACAGCAAAGGAAACAAGTTGGATGATGAGCGTTCGATGTTATGGTTCGCGCCTCGCCGGGCGGGCAGTGGTTGGTCGAAACCCAATAAAGAACGTATCGCCCGGTTGATCGAAGCCGGATTGATGATGCCCGCTGGTCTCGCCAAAATTGAAGCGGCGAAAGAAGATGGCTCGTGGATCTTCCTGGATGCAATTGAAGCCCTGGAAATCCCGCCAGATTTGGGGCAAGCTCTGGCCGAGAATCCTACCGCGCAGGGGTACTTTGAGGCATTCCCGCGTTCGGTCAAACGCGCCATTCTGGAATGGATTGCCAACGCCAAACGACCCGAAACCCGCGCCAAACGCATCGCCGAAACGGTCACGTTAGCAGGGCAAAATATCCGCGCCAATCAGCAGCGGCAGTGACGAGATGCTGCGGTTGACCGCCCATAACTTGTAAAAACTTGCAAAAATTCAAATTAAACAATTGCTTTTTACGTTTTTTGCCTCATAATGGCAAATGGATTGAACATCCACGCGCACCTGAGGGGGTAGCAGACCATTTGGAGCGATCAACCAACAGCCAACCGGGTATCGGCCCTGTCTATCGCAGCCGGACAATGCGCCTACCCAGCTCCGACGGCCTTCTGGAATCGACTTTAACCGGATTCACCACACCTACCATTCCAAATTGATACTAACACCCGAACCCCAAAAGTAAGTTTGTGGCCGCTGGTCAGGCAACCGGTTGTTGCTGGTTGCCGGTTACGGCGTTGTTTTTAATAAAAAGCGTTATTTTGAGGGTCACTATGGCCGCAAGACCTGGATATTTTACAGCACAAGGAGAAATTATCATGTCACAACACAATTTTAAATGGACTGCCATTCTGGTTCTGGCGCTCGTCGCCCTATTGGCTGCTGCCTGTGGTGGAACCGCGCCCAGTGCCACTAACAACGCGGCAGCGGTGATACTGTCGCAGACCATTAGCACGGCTGACAAAACCCTGACCGTGAAATACCCCGAAGGCTGGACGGCCACTGACCTGGGGGCCGCCCTCCAATTGAACAACGCCGTCGCCCTCCCGTCCGACCCCACCGGCGCATTACCGGCAGGGCTGCTCATGGCCCAGGTGATGGCCGTGCCAGCGGATGGTCTGACCACGCTGGGAGCGGCGGAAAATGCGTCCTTGAGCGATATTCTCAATCTGGTTTCTGGCAGCACCGCTGGTTCGGGTGTCACCATGGATAAGCCGGTTGAATTTGAAAACAACGGTAAGAAGGCGGCCCTGGCAACCGGCACGGTAGAACTGGCTGGCAATAAGGCCGAAATGGCCGTTGTTCTGGTCAAAGTGGGCGAAGGCTACGTGCTGGTAACCTGGACAGGCGCCGAAGGCGAAGTGGCAAAGAATGATGCCATTATCCGTGCAGTGGCTGGTTCCATCGAAACGGCGGCGGCGGGCTAATCGTTCCGGCTTTTTAAGTAGTACCACACCACCGGGCCGGGGAGTTTGTCCCCGGCCCGGTTTTTATTTGCATCGCATCCGCCGTTAGTTCAGCGCCAATAAGGGGCGACTGTTCAGTGTTACCCGATGGCTGTGTCCGTTGGCCGACCCGCAGTGCAGCTAAAACGCGCCACCAGATTATAACAAAATTTATCCCAAATTTGGGGTAAATAGAGATTACTGGTTCACCAGCCAGTGGCCGACAACGATTTCCAGGCCGATGCCGCGCTCCTGAAAACCAATTTTGCGGTAAAACTCCGGCACATCATCGGTGAACAAATACACATGCTGGCCGGGAAGCCGGTTAAGCAGATGTTGTATCATCGTGCGGGCAATGCCGCGCCCGCGATAGGGGCGGTACGTCCACACATCCACGATGTAAGCATTACAGACACCGTCCGAGAGTGCCCGCGCTGTGCCGATAATCTGGCCGTCATCATAGGCGATACAGGCCACCGCGCTGTTTTTAAAGGAACGTTCGTACTGTTCTACGCTGCGCCCGTTGTCAAAATCGTCGGCAATCAGGATGGCGCGCATGGCCGACCAATCCACATAGTCCAAATCCGTTTGATAGGTGATGGGGGTAGTTGCCATCGTTAGACCTCCGGGGTCTCACAATCAGTGCCGTTTTGATAAATTGTACCGGGTGTTCTGAGAAACCGGTGATTCTTTCGGGCAGACTATAGACAGACGCCGCCCGGACACTGATAATAAATCATGATTTGAACAATGTTGTCCGCGTAGTTATTTATCCGCCATGTAATGGAGTTGTGATTTGGTTTTGCTGCTGGCCGCTGCTGGAATTGGGTTTACCCTGCTGTTTGTGGGAAATACGCTGCTGCAACTGCTGCGTCGTCGCCCCGTTGTGGGTTTTGTGCAAACGCTGCTGGCGTTTCTGGCGGGATTGCTGCCGGTAGCGGCGCTGGTTGCCAACCAACTGCAAGCCGCGCCGCTGCCGCTGGTCAGCCAATTGATCCCCGTCAACATTGGGCTGCTGGTGCTGACCGGCCTGATTGCGCTGGTGGTGGAACTCCGCCGTCCCGAACGGTTAAAAAGTTCGCGCGCCGTGTTCAGCCTCGGTCTGGCCGCGCTGGTAGGTCTGGCCGCGCTAACAACACCCTTCACGGCGGAAACCCTGCTGCTGACGCCGACGCCGTTTGTGCTGCCAACCGCCAGTTACACTCCGGCGGCTTCAGCCACCGCCAACCAACCCGTCACGATAACGCCAACACCCACCCTGACCGCGACGGTCACGCGCACCCCCCGGCCAACGGCTTCGCCCACACCGCCAATTTTTTCGACGTTTACGCCCACGCCGACGGCCACACTGCCTGAACCCTGTTCGGCGGTGGCGAACTACAATCTGAATTTGCGCGCCGCGCCCGCGCTGGAGGCGGCGGTGCTGGCCGCCATTCCCTACAACTCCTTCTTAACCGCCTACGGGAAAAATGCCGACGCTTCGTGGTGGTATATTCGTTATGAGGGGCAAGCTGGTTGGGTGAACGGCGAATTTCTGACGCTGGCTGCGGACTGCGGCGCGCTGCCGGTGCGGCCAGCAGATTAGACGCAATTACGAAAATTGGGCCGGATTGAGCCGCGACCCAATCCGGCCCATAGGGATTATCCGCCGGATTATCACCGTCCAGCGGTGGTTTTAACTCGCCTTATGGGAAAACAAAAACAATTTCATATGATCGGATTGGGGAGGTAAGAGCGCAATATATTGCGCTCTTACCGCAAACATCCTTTGGGTTCGTTTTTATTACCCCATTAGCTTTGCTTCCCGTTTGATGCTGTTTCTACGGCGACCTCGTGTACCGTCTGATCGCCTGGCCTCCAATAAGTTTAAATCTCGATTAATAAACAATAAAGAGAACAACGCTGTCTCTATGAATAATTTGTAAAAAAGGACTTCCAAATCAAAAAAGTGTAATATAATGGTCTGAAAAGATATACAAGTAACAGCCTTTTGAACTGCGCCCTGGTTTAGTCCCCGCAATGATGACAAAGTGGAGTTGGTTATGGGGCTAAAAATATTCGACAGTCTGACTTGGGCTAACTAAAAGCACTCCGCAGAAAGTGTTATTTTTGTACACAGCAAGTAGTCCGGCAGCGTTTTGTTAAACGTTACGCTACGGAATAAGGAATATACAATTCATGAACCAGACCCATACTCGGCGACTGCTTCTTATCGTTATCGTTTTAGTCTCGCTCTTCCTGGCGGCGTGTGGTGGTTCTCAAACCCCCACCACCGTTAAGATTGGCATTGTTTATGCCAGCACTACGTTGGAACAGCTTGTTGATAATATCAAGGTCGGCATGACGGCCCAGGGCTATGAGGAGGGCAAAACGGTTACTTATCTTTACGATAAGCCGACCAGTGCCAGCAGCAACAGCCCTGAGGAACTCACGGCGCAGGTTCAGAAATTGGTGCAGGCGCAGGTTGATCTGATTATCACAGTAGGCACACCAGCCACCCAGGCCGCGAAAGATGCAACCCAGGGCACAACGATGCCAATTGTCTTTGTTCCTATCGCCGATCCGGTACAGGCCGGTTTTGTGCAAAGTATTACGCATCCTGGCGGAAATATTACCGGAGTAGCGACCCCACCATCGCTGCAAGGTAAACGCCTGGAATACCTCCCCACCATCGTTCCGAATCTCAAACGGATTTATATTCCCTACGATGCGGTAGATACCAGCGCGGAAGTCTATCTCAACGTCATCCGTGAGACGGCGGCCAAACTGGGAATCGAATTGGTGTTACAACCGGTTAAAACGGCAGATGAGGCCCTGGCCGCGATCAACACTATCCCGGAAGATGTTCAGGCCATTTTCATCCTGCCGGGCGGCCCCTTGATCAGTAATAAGAGCAAAGAACTGATCGCCATCAGCCTTCAAAAGAAACTCCCCTTGTTTGTGAGCAGCCCCGCGCAGGTCGATCAAGGCGCGTTGAGTGCCTACAATTTCAATAATGAGGTGGTTGGCAAACAAGCGGCCCGTTTGGTGATTGCAATTCTAAAAGGGGTCAAACCGGCGGATACGCCCGTAGAATCGGCTGACTTTTTCCTGTCACTTAATCTCAAAACGGCGAAGGCAATTGGTCTCACCATTTCCGACAGCGTCTTGCGGTACGCCGAGACCATCATCCGATAGCCGCAGTTCGATAGGGAACACCTACATGCGGCGGCAATGCCAACCCCGCCAGCGCCTATCAAACCTCTCTGCTGGATGTTCGGGCTGACAAACTGGTAAAACCAGCGTCATCAGCCCCATCCAGCAGGGCATACCTATCCCCCAATGTTCAGCGTAGGGCTTCTTTGTGTAATCAACATCTTCGTGCCTGATGGTCTCACCCGCCGGGTGATATGTACCGATTGTGCCACCCTTAGACCGTGAGTATCGTCATAATTCCCAGGCGTAACATTTTGTGCCGGACAAAGGTTGGACTTTGCTGGACACATACCCGCGAAATACGGTACACTTAGGGCAGAATTGAGTCAGGGTTGGCCTAAAACGCCAGCCCACAAAGAAATTATTTCACCTACAAGAAAAGGGGACAACTCGTGCCCAAAGTAATGATCGTAGATGATGACCGGAACACCGTCAAACTCCTGCAAACGCTGCTGGAACTCGACGGTTTTGATGTGGTGATTTCCGCGCGCGGGGCGGACGTTGTCCCTATCGCCGAGCAGTCTTCACCGGATATTTTTTTGATGGATTACCACCTGGCCGACATGGACGGCGTGGACGCCATTCGCCAACTGCGCGCCCATGACCGCTTTATGAAGACGCCGATTATTATGACCTCCGGCCTGGATGTCACTGATGAAGCGATGGAAGCCGGGGCCTCGACTTTCCTGATTAAACCGTTTGAACCCGGTGATTTGCCCATTTTGTTTAATAAGTTATTAGCAGGGTAACGAGGACGTGGCCTCTCGTAAAAAATCGCGGTTAAACTGGTATCGGATGGATTTACACCTCCATACCCCGGCCTCGGTAGATTTTCAGGAACCGTCCGGCAGCTACCTGGACATTTTGCGGAAAGCCGAATTTCGCGGCCTGGATATGATCGCCTTCACGGACCACAATACGGTGGCGGGTTATGCGGCCATGCTCACCGAGATTGACCGGCTGGTGTTCCTGGAACAGTTAGGGCGGGCGCAGCCGGAAGAACTGCGGCTGTTGGCGGAATATCGCCGGTTGCTGGATAAAATCCTGGTGCTGCCCGGTTTCGAATTCACCGCCACCTTTGGTTTTCACATTATCGGCGTTTTCCCTCCGGCCACACCTGTGCGCCAGTTGGAACACCTGCTGTTGAGTTTAAACGTGCCGCCGCCCGCGCTGGACGCGGGGAGTTCCGAGGTGGGTGCGTCGTCGGATGTGCTGACCGCTTATCGAGTGATCGCGGAAGCCGGGGGTATTTGTATTGCCGCCCATGCCAACAGCACGCATGGGGTCGCCATGCGCGGCTTTGATTTTGGCGGCCAAACCAAAATCGCCTATACCCAGGATCGCAACCTGCACGCGCTGGAAGTGACCGACCTGGGACGCGGCGGGCGCAACAGCACCGAACGCTTTTTTAACGGCACGAAGCCGGAATATCCGCGCCGGATGCGCTGCATTCAGGGGTCGGACTCGCACCGGATTAATGCGGTGGCGGATCGCAGCGGCAAAGTGACCCAATTTGGCGTGGGAGATCGCGTGACGGAAATTCTGCTGCCGGAGCGCTCTTTTGACGCGCTGCTGGAAGTCTTCCAGGGCAGCGATTTTTCTCGAACCCGGCCTTATAGTTCCAGCCGCCAACCGCTGGATTACATCCAGGCCGCGCGGGAAGAAGGCCCCAGTCTGGTGCAGGCGTTTCATGATTCGCTGGAGCAAAAGAGTGGCAAACTTTACGCCATCATTACCGATGTGTGCGCGTTTGCCAACACCAACGGCGGCACGATTTATGTCGGCGTCAGTGATGACAAAAAACAGCCCCCAACCGGTATTGCCAATCCTCAGGGCGCGGTAGAAATTCTTTACAAAGAAATCAATCGCCTGCTGACCCCGGCGCTGGAAGTCGAAATTGACGTGCAGGAAACGCAGGGCAAACCGGTGATTCGTATTCAGGTGCCATCCGGTGATGATCGCCCCTATGCCATTGAGGATAATAAAATTTATGTGCGCGACGAGGCCGACACCGGTTTGGCCGTCCGTGATGAAATTGTGAATCTGGTGCGCCAGGGGATTATTACTCCGGCCAAACCTGTAGAAAGTGAACCGGTGGCCGTCATTCAACCGCCGCTGCCCGTACCGG
>DATALK010000623.1:0-24847 GCA_036261085.1 Phototrophicaceae bacterium
AAGCATCGTAAAGGTAAAAGAAATAATAACCAAAATGGGGTACAGACCCGCTTGAAGCTGGGTGCGAAACCGGGGTGATTGAGTGTCAGTGATATTCATGGGTAAGGATTGTAACTAGAATGTAGTTTCGTGACAAGACAAGTATAAAGAGAGAGCGATGAAGATCAAGAGTATAGATGTGAAGTGGGAATCGTAAAAAAATGGGACATATTTTCAAAAAATTATGACTTCCCCAACCAGCTATGGGCTTTGCAAAACTGCAAATACTTGCTATCGTTAATCCGTTCTAAGTAGGTTCAGGTCAATCTTTTATGAAAACAGTAATACTTGCTGGCGGTTTTGGCACTCGCTTAGCCGAGTATACCGAGCTAAAACCCAAGCCGATGGTCGAGGTTGGCGGTCACCCCCTCCTCTGGCACATTATGAAACACTATGCTCATTTTGGCTTTAAAGAATTTGTCATTGCTTTAGGTTATAAGGGTGAGGTGATTAAGCAGTATTTCCTAAACTATTATTCCATCAACTCGCAGGTTCTCAGTCTTTCTTTAAAAGATGGCCGTGTTAATCTGATTGAAAGTGCCGCCGAAGATTGGCTCATTGATTTAGTGGATACGGGACTGACAACCCAAACGGGCGGGCGCATCAAACGGTTACAGAAGTGGTTAGGCGACAGCACTTTTATGGTGACCTACGGTGATGGCGTCTCGAATGTTGACCTCAACGCCGTACTGCGCTTTCATCGCCAGCATGGGCGAATTGCTACGGTAACCGCCGTCCGGCCACCGGCGCGTTTTGGCGGTTTGACGCTTGATGGGGAAATGGTCGTTAATTTTGCTGAAAAACCGCAGATTGGCGAGGGTTGGATCAATGGCGGTTTCCTGGTTTTTGATCCGGGTGTTTTTGACTATTTAGGTGATGATAACACTGTATTAGAGGCCCATACATTGGAAACTCTGGCGCGTGAAGGGCAATTAGCGGCCTACTGCCATTCCGATTTTTGGCAATGTATGGATACGCTTCGAGATAAAAATTATTTAGAGACGATCTGGCAAAATGGTCACGCGCCCTGGAGATTCGACTCGTGATACGCGAACAATTCTGGCTGGGCCGCCCTGTGTTTGTTACCGGGGCCACCGGCTTTGTCGGTTCCTGGTTAATCAAACGCCTCTTAGGACTGGGCGCTCAGGTTGCAGCACTCGTGCATCATCCCAATCCCCAGTCTGAATTTTATCGCTCTGGCGATTATTTGCATACTTGGATTATCCAGGGCAACTTAGAAGATTTTGCCACGCTTGAATATGCTATCAACAAGTTTGGTATAAAAACCGTTTTTCATTTGGGCGCTCAATCACAAGTCGGCGCGGCCCAGCGCTCCCCCTTGCCAACGTTCGAAGCCAACATTCGGGGGACATATAACTTATTAGAAGCCTGCCGTTACCATCGGACGCGGGTCAATCAAATCGTCGTGGCGTCCAGTGACAAAGCCTACGGCACGCAACCGCAGTTACCTTATACTGAGACGATGCCGCTTCAGGGAACTGAACCCTATGAAGTGTCCAAAAGCTGCACCGATTTAATTGCTCAGTCTTACTTTTCGGCCTATGGTTTGCCGGTTGCGATTGCGCGCTGCGGCAACATTTATGGTGGCGGTGACTTAAATTGGGATCGGATTATCCCGCACGCTATTCGTGCCTATCTAACCAACCGTCCCCCTGAAATTCGTAGCGATGGTTCTTTTTTACGGGACTATATTTATGTTGAGGATGTTGTTGATAGCTACCTGGTTTTGGCCGAACGGCTCGATACACCCGATGTCGGTGGACAAGCCTTTAATTTTGGCCCAGGGCGTGCTGTCAGCGTTTTGGAGGTGGTGCGCCGCATCCAGGTTTTAATGGGCTGCCAGCATTTGGAACCGCTGATTCAAAACACTGCCACCGGTGAAATCCACGACCAATACCTTGATTCGGCCAAAGCCTTGCATGTTTTAAACTGGCACCACCGGTACAATTTGGATGAAGGATTGCGAGAAACGATCACTTGGTATCGTCATTTTCTCGCGTCAGGTACTTAATCACTTATGACCAAAAAACTAATTTCTGTCATCTGCCCGGTCTATAACGAAGAGAAGAGCATTCCGATTTTTTATGATCGGTTGATGACCGTGATCACGCCTCTAGAAGAAACTTATGAATTTGAGTTGATTTTTACCAACAATTGTTCTCAGGATGGAACCCGTGACGTTGTGTTAAAGCTGCATGAACAGGAAGAAAATGTTCATTTGATTACCCTGTCACGCAATTTTGGCTATCAAGCCTCGGTACTGTGCGGCCTGACGTTGGCCCAAGGGGCGGCGACCATCGTTATTGATGTCGACTGTGAAGACCCACCGGAAATGATTGCGGATTTCCTGCGCTGCTGGGAAGACGGGTATGACGTTGTGTACGGTATTCGTAACAAGCGGATGGAATCCCCTGTTGTTCAATTCATGCGGACATTGTTTTACTGGTTGCTTCAAAAGTTGGCTGATAATGAAACCGTTATGCACATGGCTGAATTTGCGCTGATTGACCGGCGTGTTAGACAGGAAATCATCAGTAATAAGTCAACTTTCCCGTTCCTGCGGACTGAAATCGGCTATGCGGGGTTTAAACGTCTGGGTTTACCCTACCTCCGTCAGCAGCGGTTGCAAGGTAAATCCCACTACAATTTTCTCGGCATGACAGTTTTTGCGATTGGTGGTATCCTCAGTTCGTCAACCTATTTACTGCGGGCCGCGGCCTACAGTGCCATAATATTGCTACCACTTAACTTCGTACTGCTAATTCTTGAAATGGGTGACATTTGGGGCCGGGCTTTTGAAATGCTGGTCTCGCTGGATTTAATGTATATTATCTTCTTTCTGGCCGTTCTCAGTGTTTATACTGCTCGCATCTACAAAAACGGGGTGCAGCGCCCAACCTTTATCGTGGATTGGAAACTTTCAACTTATGCTAGAGCCGCTGTCGGGCCGTCCTTCTCCAGTAACCCCTGAGGTTTGTTTAGTCTGTGGTTCAGCGCAGCTTGCCATCCTGTATCCTCAGGCGGAAGATTATCTGACGGGAGATGGTTTTCAGGTCTGGCAGTGTCAACACTGCGGAACGGGCTTCACTTTTCCGCAAAAGGCGGATTTATCTCGTTACTATCCATCTCGTTACCGGCAGTACACGCCTTTTATTGTCAACATCTTAAAGGGGCTGTACCGGCGCAAGGTTCACCTATGGATTAGGGATTTTACTGCTCCTGGGCGTGTGTTTGAAATGGGCTGTGGCAGCGGATTTATGTTAGATACCCTGCGTCAGGCCGGTTGGCAGGTTGTTGGCAGCGAACGTTCGCCCGAAGCCTTAACTTATGCCCGACAAACGCTAGGTCTCAATGTGTTTGTGGGTGCGCCAAATGCGCTGTCCGGCGCTGTCTTTGATCTGGTTATTTTGTTCCAGGTCTTGGAACATTTGCATAACCCGGTTGAAACCTTAGCCCAGATTCGGCGCTTGCTTAAACCGGGGGGCAAAGTTGTCATTGGTGTTCCCAATCTGCACAGTTGGCAGGCGGCTTTTGGGCGCGATAGATGGTTTCATCTGGATGTGCCTCGGCATCTGTTCCATTTTTCACCTGACGCCCTGCGCATCGCCCTGGAAAAAGCCGGATTGCAAGTTGAGACGATCCGTTATAACTCCTTTGAGCATGACCCCTATGGTTGGGTACAAACCGGGTTCAATCGTCTTGATCCGGTTTTTAACCGACTAACCCGTTTCTTGATGCGAATTGACCGGACTACCGGGCGCAGTCTCGTCCAGTTGGTGGTTGCTTTTCCGGTAGGGATTATCGCCGGTATTCTTACGGTTTTCAGTTGGATTTTTAAGCGCGGCGCGATTATGGAAATCACCGCGCGCCGATTAGAATAAACCCTTAGGAAGTATTATGTCTGTTTATGCCTGCCGCATCTGTGGTTGTACCCAGTTGCATTCCGTTTTATCGTTGGGGCAAACGCCCCTGGCAAACGCGCTGCTCACCGAGCAGGAGTTAGCCAGCACCGAACCCACCTTCCCATTGGAAGTGGTGTTTTGCCCGGTTTGCACTTTGGTCCAAATTACAGAAACGGTTCCCCCGGAAACCCTATTTCGTAATTACGTTTATCTGTCATCCTTTTCCGATACCATGGTTGAGAGTGCGCGGATGCTGGTGGAACGCTTGGTGCAAAAATATCAATTGAACCAACAGCATTTAGTTGTAGAGATTGCCAGTAATGATGGCTATCTGCTCCAACATTATGTGGGCGCGGGCGTCCCGGTGTTAGGCATTGACCCGGCGCAAAACATTGTTCAGGAAGCGGCCCGCCGGAATGTTCCGACTTTGTGTGACTTTTTTAGCAGCGAGTTGGCCCAAAAACTGGTCGCTGACGGGCAGCAGGCCGACATCCTTCATGCCAATAATGTGCTGGCGCATGTGGCGGACACCAAGGGTTTTGTTAAGGGAATCAGCCAACTGCTAAAGGACACGGGCCTTGCTGTCATTGAAGTCCCTTATGTCGGCGCTTTGATTGAGCATACTGAGTTTGACACCATTTATCACGAACATCTGTGTTATTTCTCACTTAGCGCTCTGGACAAACTGTTTCGCGCTCACGGCTTGTATATTGTGGATGTTGAGCGTCTGGCTATTCATGGCGGCTCACTGCGGATTTTTGCCGCCAAAACCGATGTGTCCAACCCTGCGGTTGTTGCTTTGTTACAGGAAGAACACCAGCGCGGCCTGACCCAAATAACCTTTTACCATAATTTCGCGCAGCGGGTGCTGCGTTTGCGCAACGAACTTTGTTCATTACTTCAACAACTGAAAAGTGAAGGTAAACATTTGGCGGCTTATGGGGCGTCAGCCAAAGGCTGCACGCTGCTTAACTTTTTCAATATTGGCCGCGAAACGCTGGATTATGTTGTTGATCGCAGCACGGTTAAACAGGGTTACTATACCCCTGGAACCCACCTGCGTATTGAACCGCCGGAAAAGCTGCTGGAAACCATGCCGGATGCGGTGCTGCTGCTGACCTGGAATTTCGCCGACGAAATCCTCCAGCAGCAAGCTGAATACCGGCAGCGGGGCGGCTTATTTATTATCCCGATACCAGAGGTTCAGATTGTATGATTAATGGTGTTCAAGTCATCCCCCTGAAACGGATACCGGATGAACGCGGGACTATCCTGCACATGCTGCGCGTCACGGATTCCCACTTTCAGCAGTTTGGCGAAATCTATTTCTCAACCATTTATCCTGAGGTTGTCAAAGGGTGGCACTGGCATCGAGAAATGACCCTGAACTATGCCTGTGTCTTTGGTCGGATCAAGCTGGTCATGTACGATGACCGGGATAACTCCCCCACGCGGGGCGAAATCATGGAAGTTTTCCTCGGCCCTGATAATTATTCATTAGTGATTATTCCCCCAGAAGTCTGGAACGGTTTTAAAGGCATGAGCGACCCCTACGCGCTTGTGGCGAACTGCTGCACGCATGTCCACGATCCTGCCCGCAGTCGACGGGTTGATCCTTTTGATAACCACATCCCCTATGATTGGGCGATCAAACAGCAGTAACAATGCGTGTTTTAGTCACCGGCGCGTCGGGATTTGTTGGTTCATGTGTGGTTCGCTGCCTCATAAATGCCGGTTGCGAGGTGGTGGCGTTGGTATCGCCAGAACACCCCCTGCCACGTTTGCAAGCCGTTACTGGAAAAATTCAGCTCCTTAGTGGCCGTTTGCCGCTTGATGTAACTTTGGTAAAAACGATCAAAGCGTTATCCCCGGAAAGGTGCATTCATCTGGCCTGGAACGCGGAACCGGGCCAGTATCTCCAGTCTCCCCAGAATGTCGAACTGTTGAATGCAAGCTTACAGCTTTTACAAGCGCTCATTGATGCCGGTTGTCAGAAAGTGCTGATGGTGGGAACCTGCGCTGAATATGATACCCGCTTTGGGTATCTCCATGAGGAAACCCCAACGCAGCCCAGTACACTGTATGCTGCGTGTAAATTGTCTTCGGGTTTGATTGCCCAAGAAATAGCGGCGACTGCGGGAATACAATTTATCTGGGCGCGTTTATTTTACCTTTATGGCCCCTGGGAAAATGAACGCCGGATGCTCCCCGCGCTGATTAGAACCCTGCTGGAAGATCGTCCGTTTCCAGCAACCGCAGGGGCGCAAGTGCGCGATTATCTCCAGGTAGAAGACGCCGCCCGAGCATTATGCCATCTGCTGTTAAGCGACTGTACGGGAGTGTATAATATCGCCTCTGGTGTTCCGGTGACTATTCGCCAATTGATGGAAATGACGGGGCGGATGCTGGGCCGGTCAGAACAGATTCAATTTGGCACACTGCCTTACCGCCAATGGGATCCGATGTTTATCTGCGGGAATAATCAGAAATTGCTGAGTACTGGCTGGACACCACAATACACAATCGAGACTGGTTTACGTCACACCATCGAATGGTGGCAAGGTTATCTCAACAAATAGGAGCCTGGTTTTGATAGTTCGCTCACAATCGCTGCGCCTGGGGGTTATTTTAGCTGCCTGTGTGTTTATTGTTTTATTTAGCGCGGTCAACATCAGCCGGTTTATGGGCAAGGGCTACCGGCAGGATGAGGCGGTTATCCTCAACCTGATGGTCAGCCATACCCCCTTTAGCGACCTCCTTCCTCAAATTGCCAGTTCTGTGACGCTGCCCGCTTATTTTTTTACCTTTTCTTCCTGGGTCCGCCTCTTTGGACAACAGGAGGAAATTGTTCGACTGCTCCCGCTGCTCCTGGGTACGCTGACCCTGAGTCTGATCTTTCGGTTGGCTGCCGACCTGTTTGACCCGCGCGCGGGTTTAATCGCTATCTTCATTCTGGGTGGGTGGCCGCTGTATCAAGCGTTTGGGTATGAGATCCGACCTTACAGCCTCCTGATTTTGGGCGTCGCTGGTACGACCTGGGCTTTTTTGCGCTGGATACAGAGTGGGCGCGGTCTCTATGCGGTCATCTATGTTGGGTTTGGCATGATTATGGTCAACACCCACTTGTTTGGCATGTATGTGCCTTTGGGACACTTTGTTACCTATCTCTTGTTAGTTCGATGGGATCAGCGGCGATTTTTTAAAGTAGTTGGCGTGCTGGTTGCCGTTTATGTTTCTTTTGCTGCTTCGGTTTTGATTGTTATTCAAGGATTCATCCTTCATCGCGCCGGTTCTGAAGGGCAGAATGTGATGCTGACCACCAGCCTCAATACTATTCCAGTTTTGGTTGACTGGAGCCTTATTCGCCCCCTTGAAATCGGAATTTTTCTCCTTGCCAGTGCCCTGTTTATCCCGCTGGCCGCCGATTTCACCAATCGGAACTCGTTACGATTGTTCCGCTGGTTAAACTGGAAGAAAGGGTATGTTTTTGTACCCGTTATTGTCATGTTTATGACGATTGGGATTCTAAACAGTTTTGTTCCACATTTGACCCCCCGTTATTTGATTATTCTAGTTCCTGGGCTGACGCTGGCGGTGGTTTTTGCTTTAAGGCATTTGCCTGGTGGGGCCACCGTTGCTGCTCTGGCGATTATAGCGGTTAGTGCTTTGTCACCTAATCTGGAGATCGGCATCCCCAGTGGTCGCCACCGCGAGATGGTAGCGGCCATTGCCCCCCGTTATCAACCTGACAGCCGGTTTATCATCGAGTCGCAATTGGGTTGGCCGTTATGGGGGTATTATTATTACATCACGAATCGTTTACCAGAACCGGTTGCCTCTGACCGGTTGTTAATGGTTACGCCCAACACAGATACTCCAGATATTAATGTTCTTTATCCACGACCAACTTATTTTATCAACCAGATGACAGCATCAACCCCCGGGGTGCTGGAAGATTTTGTTAATGAGACTTTGCAGGTGTGGTATATCCAGGACGATGATTTCCCAACCGCCTATGGTGCTGAATTACAAACGCTGCTGAAAAATAAATTTATTTTGTATCAAACCTTTTATTGGAAAACGGTGACGGGGCAATGGGGTGTTCAAGCCAACGAGTATCGCCGGATTCCCAGTGATCTCGCCCCTAGCTATCGTTTTGGTGATGACCTCATCCTTCTTAAATGGGAACTGGATGGAGCTGTTCAAGTTGAACAATGTCAGAAGCTGCGCGTTCAATCCTGGTGGCAGGCGAAAAATCCATTACCGCTAAACTACAGCGCTGGCTTATATCTCGTCCAGAACGGTTCAGCCCTGCTGTCTGCTCAAAGCCAATTGAGCAGTGTTCAAAGCAATCAGTGGGCTAAGGATGATTTCTATCTGGATGAACGGGAGCTTGATTTGCGGTGCGATATTCCGCCGGGACAATATGATTTAGTATTCGGTGTGTACGATTGGACGCAGGAACCGGTTGTTAATCTCGCTATCAATACGGCTGATAATCATCCCACTGGCAACCAACAGTTATATTTGACAACCGTTTATGTTAATCCGGCACCGAACCCTTAGAAATAGCGGATTTACACAAACAAGCCTAATCTGGCAGCATGAACAGCGTCACCCGCTTGGATTCTTGTCCGCTGTGGTGGGTGCGCCAAACGCGCGCCACCTTTTGAGTCTGGGTTGTGCGCTGATTACTGGCATCCGGTCATGGCTTCTGCTTTATAAAAAAGTGGTGCGGGCTGGCGGTCATTACCACCGCCAGCCGACAACCGATTATTCACCGAGGTTATTTCTTCCCCAGCGTGACCTGGACTTCATGATGTCCGCCATCTTTGACCAGCGGAATATGGTCGTCCGATACCGGCTGACCGTCCAACTTGATTTGAATCACGCCGCGATTAACCCCATCTGGATTGCGAATCTGAATCTGATAGAGCGTGTCACCATCCCGGTAGGTGAGTTCGTAACTCGCCCAGGTGTCAGGAATACACGGCTGGATAGACAGCCGGTTGCCCTGCCGTTTTAGCCCCAGGATCGCCTCAAGGCCGAGGCGGTACATCCAACTGGCCGAACCGGTATACCATGTCCAGCCGCCGCGCCCGACATGCGGCGCGACACTATAAACATCCGCCGCGATAACATACGGTTCAACCCGATACTGCTGCGCTTGTTCGGGCGTCTGGCTGTGCAAAATTGGATTCAGTAAGCCGAAGAGTTCACCGGCTCGATTACCATCACCTTGTTGCGCGAAAGCCCAAACCGTCCAGATAGCCGCGTGCGTGTATTGTCCGCCATTTTCCCGGATGCCGGGTGGATAACCTTTGATATAACCGGGATCCCGCGGCGTTTTATCAAACGGCGGCGTGAATAAAAGCAGCAGTTGATCTTCCGGGCGCACCAGCTGTTCAGCCGTTGCCGCCAGCGCCTGGACGCTGTGCTGGGCATCACCCCCGCCGGAAAGGACGGCCCAGGATTGCGCAATCGCGTCAATCTGGCATTCTCGATTTTGCGCCGCGCCCAACGGTGTGCCATCGTCATAGTAGGCGCGCCGATACCAGCGTCCGTCCCACGCTTCCGCTTCCAGGCTAATTTTAAGCTGCTCGGCCTGCTGGCGATAAACCTGGGCGCGATCAGGATCACCGCGCCGCTCACACAGTGGGACAAACTGTGTCAGAACGCTGTATAAAAACCAGCCAACCCAGACGCTCTCGCCGCGCCCTCCAATTCCGACCCGATTCATCCCATCGTTCCAGTCCCCACCTCCCATCAGTGGCAGCCCATGCGCGCCAGCGGTTGAGCCGCGTTTGATCGCCCGCAGGCAGTGTTCGTAGAGGGTGTCCGTCTCCAGGGTGGTTTCATACTGTCCGTAGCGTTCGGCTTCCTCTAACTTCAATGGTTCACCCCGCAGAAATGGAATTTTTTCCTCCAGGATGGTTTCGTCGCCGGTGGCTTCCAGATAATGAGCCACCACAAAGGGCAGCCAGAGTAAATCATCCGAAAAGCGGGTGCGCACACCCCGGCCAAAGGGGGGATGCCACCAGTGCAGCACATCACCGGCCTCAAACTGATGCCGTGCCGCTTGCAGGATGTGGTCACGGGTGATCGTGGGCGCGGCGGAGACCAGGGCCATCACATCTTGCAACTGGTCACGATAGCCAAAAGCGCCGCTGGACTGGTAGAAACCGGATCGCCCCCAAATCCGGCACGACAAGGCCTGGTACAGCAGCCACCGGTTCAATAAAATGTTCATGGCGGCATCCGGGGTTTGGACGTTCACCGTCCCTAAAATCTGATCCCAGAAGTGATTAACGGCCTGCCAGGTGGCCTCGACCTGGGCCGAGTCTTGATACGTTTGAATCAGTTGCAAGGCTTGTTCGTGATTTTCACCTTCGCCCAATAGGAAGAAGATGTCTTCACTGCCGCCTGGGGGTAGGTCAAGGTGGAGTTGGAGGGCGGCGCATGGATCAATCCCCGCTTCGACGCGACTGGCTAACCCCACCCGATTGAGCGCGGCGGGACGGCGGCGATCCCCCAGGCGTCCCAGAAATTCATTTCGATCAGCGGTCAGGCCGTGCGGCACTTTGTTGGCCGCCAGAAAAGCCACGCGCTCGCCAAATTCGGGATGGTAGGCATTCCGCGCCAGCAGCGCGCCGCTGGTGTGGTCATATTCGGAAAGGATATAAGGTTGGGTCGCGCTCCGGTTCACCCCCAGTACCCATTCGGCGTAGTATGTGGCGGTGAGCCGCCGCGGGCGATCCCAGGTGTTTTCCAGGCGCAGTTTAATGATTTTCACCGGGGCAGCGGTGGCCGCAAAGAGCAGCGTTGTCTGTTTGACCCCCTGGCTGTGATGCTGGAACCGGGAATACCCCGCGCCATGCTGGACGAGATAGGGTTCGGTATCCCGGCTGGGCAGCGGCATGGGCGACCAGACTTGGGCCGTTTCTTCATCCCGCAGATACAGCGCTTCACCTGGAGCATCACTAACCGGGTCATTGTGCCAGGGCGTCAGGCGATTCTCGCTGCTGTTTTCCGCCCAGGTGTAACCCGCGCCCGCCTCCGAAACGAGAAAGCCAAAATGTTCATTAGCGATCACATTCACCCAGGGCGCTGGCGTCCACTGTCCCGCTTCCAGATAGATGACATATTCTTTACCGTCCGCACTAAAACCGCCCCAACCATTGTCAAATTGTAAGTTGGTGGGGCGCGCCAGGGGCGGGGTGGTGGTCGGGGTTTCCAGATTGAACGACGCGGGGGTAAACACCGGCAGGGACGCCCAGCGCGCGGCCAGTGCCGGTAATTGATCGGCAATCGAACCCCGATCCCCATCCAGGATCACCCGCGCGGTGGTTTGCAGCAGGGTTCGATCCGTCTCGCCCATTTGATCCGCATTTAACACAAAGATACCGCCCCGTTGGTTCAGCCGGTTCATACTGTTGGAACGTGCGATGAGGCGGTGCAGTTGGCCGTGTAATTCCTGGGCATAATTACTATCGGTCAGATTGAGGATCACCAGATCAACCCGTACCTGCTGGTTATACCAATAGGTATGGGCGCGCAGGAGTTCCAGTACCAGCGGCAAGTTATCCACACTGCCAATCCGAACCAGCAGGATGGGCATATCGCCCGAAATTCCATAGGCCCACAAACCGGATTGGCCTTTGGTATTGGCATTTAAAATGTCGGCAGCGGCGCGTAAACCCGGATTGGGATACAGCAGCAGGGAGAGCAGGGGCGGTATCAGGGACAGCTCCGGCGTCCCCCAATCAAGCTGGCGCCAGGCCAGTTCTTGCTGGCGGCGCGTCATTTCAACGGCATGGTTCAGTGCCGGGAACGTCTTATAACGTTCGGCCAGTCGGAGGATTTCATTGCGAGAGGCGGCGGCCAGTGTCAGATACGCGACTTCGGTTCGGCCATACGGTTCCAGCGTAATTTCCTGTCCCAACGCCATGATCGGGTCCAGGGTTACACCCACTGTTTTAGACAGGTCAAAATCCATTTGCCCAACGGCGGGGGTGCGGCTGGTCTGACCGCGTCCCAGAAACCGCAGTCGGTCTCCTTCGTAAGCTCGCGTTAGTTCGGTTCCCGGACTGGTGATGAGAAGCTGGCCCAAATAGACCGGTTTTTCATCCCCACTGCGCGGGCGGCGGCGGAAAAGCAGCAGATTGTGGTCGTGGAGGTATTCACTTTCGATAAACAACTTATTAAATGCCGGATGGCGTTCCGGTGGGGGAGCCAGCACCACTTCGCCGTAGCTGGTCAAGCGTAGATGCCGCACCTGATCGCCGTGATTAATGAGGGTGAGGTGGCGAATTTCAACATCGTCCTCCGCTGCGACTGTCACCTGCATAATCAGCGTGATGTCCCGGTCACGGCGCTGAAACTCCGCCTGATGGGGGTAAAACAAAACCTGTTGAAACTCCGGGGTAACGGCGGTTGGCTGGTATCCGGCAGACCACACATGACCGCTGTCCTGATCGTAAAGATACAGCCAACTGCCCCACGCATCCAGCGTTGTGTCCGCTTCCCAACGGGTGAGCGCTAAACCCTCCCATTGGCTGTAGCCGCTTCCGGCCTGGGTGATGACGGTACTGTAACGACCATTAGAAAGAACGTGAACCTGTGGCCCTGCTGTCTCATTTGGCACTGACCAGGGATTGATGCTGGTCTGGACGGACGCCAGCGGATGCGCCAGCGCCTCATCCGGGTGGGGATGTTCAATCGGGGCCTGGGTTGGAATTTTTTCCTGTAAGAGCAAGGCAAAACTCTGCACGCGCGGATCCGCATGAAAACGCTGAAGCATGGGGTCATGCAGCAGGTGATTGGTCAGGGAAACTAAAATCATGCCCTGGTGATGCGCCATATACGATTGAACGCGCGCGTAATCCTCCCGCAGCGCTAACCGGGACGGGGTATAGTCCACCGCTTCGTAAAAGCCATACAGGCCCCGCATGTTGAGTTCATCCAGATGGTCGATATTCTGGCACACCGCCTGGGGGCGCAGCCGCAGCGCCAGCAGCGAAGCATACGGGCTGATAACCAAGTCTTCGGTGAGACCGCGTTTAAACCCCAGCCCCGGCACACCAAAGGCCCGATATTGATAGGTCATGCTGCTGTCAAACGCATAGTAGGATGACTCGGAAATTCCCCAGGCCATTTTTTTTTCGTGACCATAATTGATCTGATAATCAACAACGGCCCGGCAGCTTTGGGTGAGGAAGGTGTGTTCATAACTTTTCATGAACAGGGTCGGCATGAGGTATTCAAACATCGTGCCGCTCCACGAGAGGAGGGTGAGCGCATTATTGGCCTGGGTGATGGGCCGCCCCAGGTACAACCAATGGCTGTGCGGCACATCCCGTTTGGCGATTGCCAGAAAACTCGCCAGCCGCGCTTCGGAGGCCAGCAAATCATAGTAGTTATCGTCCAGCCGGTCTGTCGTGACGTTATAGCCGATATGGAACACCTGACGCTGCGGATGAAACAGGAAATTAAAATCCATTGCCTGGAAGTGATTTTCCGCCTGTTCCGCCAGACTTTGATAACCGGTCAGCAGCGCGCGCACCTGCCCGCGCGTGGTATCCAGCCGGTCTCTCAGGTGTTGACTCCAGGCTTGCGCTTCCTGTACCTGGGCTGCCGAACCCGTTCCAACGGCTAAACGGGCCTCAATGTGGTCTAACTCGGTGGCAACCGTGTCGCAAAAGGTTTCGATTTCGCGCAGCCGGGGCGACTGGGGCAGGATTTCGACCAGCTTGGCCCAGGCAGCCGCTAAGGGTGGTTCCACATCGGGCTGGCTCAACAGCGCTGGGGGTTGGTTCAAGGGCAGCAGCCAGGGTAAAAGCAAGTCCATATCGCGCTGCATGTTCATCAAGTGGTGATGAAACCGCTCAGACGTGATCCGCAAACTATGTAAGATTTCGGGGTTCAGCGCGACGGATTCTAACTCCAGCACATCAATAATTAAGTTGGAAAGGGTTTCCCAGGCTTCGTGATTGAGCCATAAAATCAGCGCGGCCCATTGGTCAGGCACTTGTAAAATCACCTGAATGGTTTGACGCAGCGTAGCGAGATACGTCTGCAAATGGGCTACTGCCACTTCCTGGCTGTTGCGGTAGAGGTTATTGAGGCTGGTTTCCAGCAAACTCAGCGTATCCAGCAGCCCTTGCCACCGCTGCGGGCGCATGGCGTAGGAATCGGGAAAGGCCAGACAGGCTTGTTTAATGACAATTAGACATCCGGCCAGATTCCCGCTGTCTACTGTCGAGATGTAACGCGGCAAAAGCGGGGCGAGCGTTTGGGTATCGTACCAGTTGAGCAGATGGCCCCGGTAGTGTTCCAGTTGGTCGAGGGTCTCAAATGTCGCCTGCAAGCGCGTGAATAAATCCAACTGTCCGGTATACCCCAGATCATAGGCGGCCAGGGTCGCCGTCAGCAGCAGGCCAATATTGGTTGGCGAGGTGCGATGTGCCACCATGCGGGGCGTTTCCTGAAAATGATCGGGCGGCAACCAGTGATCTTCCGGGCCAACCGTTTGTTCAAAAAAGAGCCAGGTCTGGCGGGCCAGATGCTGTAATCTGGCGTTCTGCTCTTCGGACAACACCGCCTCGGTGGGGGCATTGGGACGGCTGATCCAGTAAGCAATTTGGGGGGAAGCCAACCACAGCAGTAGGAACGGCAGGGCCAGCGGCAAGGCTGCCGGATTGACTATCACCACCATCAACCCCACGATGCTCGTCAAAATCGGCATGAGAATCATCTCACGCCAGGTTGATTCGGGTCCGGTTTCCACTGTAAATAAACGCGCGGTTTGGGCCGCTGTCGTCCATTGCAATAGGCGCTGCCGCGTGATGAGCAGGCGCAGTAAGGTTACAGCGATGGCATTCAGCGACAAAAGCGCCTCGTAAGGCAGAAAAACCAGGGCCAATCCCCAACGCAGCGCGTCCATCTGGCGGGAGCGCAGCACCTCCCGCACCGATTCGGTGGCAGGCCGCCGCAGCCCGGTGAACAGCGACAGAAACAGCGGCAGTCCCAACGCGGCCAGGGTGAATATCGTCCAGACGAGTGGTGAAGCGATCAGCCCCAACCAGGCCATTATCAACAGGGTCAGCAAAGCGGGCGAAACCAGACTGCGCCGCAAATTATCCAGAATCTTCCAGCGATCCAGGAGTGAGAGGGTATTGGGAACCGTCTTCCCAATCTGATCGGTTGGAATCCGGGGGAACAACCAGGGTAAGAGCTGCCAATCGCCGCGTATCCAGCGATGCAGGCGGCGGGTATGGCTTAAATAGCGGGGCGGATATTCTTCCAGAAGCAAAATATCCGTGACCAACGCCACCCGCACAAAAATGCCTTCAAATAAATCATGACTGAGCAGGGTGTTTTCCGGGATGCGGTTGGCAAGACACAATTCAAAGTTATCAACATCATAAATGCCTTTGCCAACGTAGCTGCCTTCGCCGAACAAGTCCTGATAAACATCGGACACCGCATGGGTATAGAGATCAAGCCCCACATCCCCGGCAAAAATCCGCGTAAAACGGGATTGATTGGCGCTGGCGGGTTTGACTTCAACGCGCGGTTGCAGCACGGTATAACCCGTCACCACTTTGCCGCTGCTGGGATCATATTCGGCCCGATTGAGCGGATGCGCCAGCGTGGCGACCAGACGGCGCGCGCTGCCTTCCGGTAAAATTGTATCCGCATCCAGCGTAATCACATACTTGATCTGGGGCAAAATGCTGAGATCACCGACCTGGACGGTATAAGAAGTGGTGGTGTCCCCCCGGAGCAAATGGTTAAATTCCATTAACTTGCCCCGTTTGCGTTCCCAGCCCATCCAACTACCCTGGGCTGGATTCCATTGGCGTTCGCGGTGGAACAGGTAAAAAGGCGGGGACTCGCGTGGATAGGTAACATTCAGAGCGGCAATCCCGGCTTGCGTGCGGCTAATCAAGGCCGCGTCGTCTGGTAAATGCTGGCTGCTGGCATCCCCAAAATCCGTTAACAACGCAAACGATAGAAACGGATCCGCATTCCGCAAAAAATGAAGTTCGAGCTGTTGCAGTAACGAATCGATCTCTTCTACATGGGTTAAGAGTGTGGGAATCACGACCATCGTCCGGCATTCCGCCGGGAGACCACTTTGAAAATCTAATCGGGGTAACAGGCGCGGGGCGATACTATTTGTCACCACCCAATTGACGATGCTGGACACGATGGCCGTTGCCGGGATCAGCGTAAGCGCCCACACCCCCAGAACTTGCGGCCAGGTTCCCCCAGCGGCGGCGACATAATCGGCCAATAAAAAGGTCAGCAGCAGGGTGGGCAGGATGATACTGACCAGATAGGTCGCCGTCGGGTGGGCCAGTAGCCACCGCCGCCCCGCGTCAGCCAGCGCTGGCTGATACTGAAACTGGTCTTCCAGTTGGCGGCGGCCCGCGCCAATCAAATAATAGCCGACATGGTGCTGCCGGGCTGCTGCCGGTGCAGCCTTGCTGAGGGTGATAGCCTGCCGGGCGATGTCCTCTTCTTTCTGTTTCGTTAACCGGGCCACCTGCTCAATCACTTCCCGGTAGTGGTTCCGGGTGTCAAAATCCATCACCGCGTAAATCTCAGCCGGGTCGAGCCGTAAAATTTGCTCCACCGTACTGACACTTTCAAAGAAGTTTTTCCAGTTCTGGATGGCTAACCGGCGTAAGCTGGTGATATACACCCCCACCAGACTTTCATCCGGGCTTGCGGCGGGTGTTAGGGTCGAAGGCACCGTTTTGGGCAGCAAGGAAACTAAGGTCTGAGCGAGGCTGCTCACAATACTGAGACGCAGCATCGTCGGGAACGCCCAGACTTCGCCCATCGTTAACGGAGTATCTACCTGGAACGCTTGCAGGAAATGGATAACTTGCTCCGAGTCGAACTGGAAATGATTGTAATCCAGAACTTCGCCAGCCAGGGCATAGACACGCGGATAACTGGCCCAGAGGGTGTTGCTCAGTTTGGGCAGTTGGCGGTAATAACCGATGGGCAGATCCTCTCGAATCTGGCGAATCGTTTGCTGCACCACAAAATAGTTATCTAACAGCCATTCCGCCGCATACGAAAGGAGTAAATCGTCTTCAGCGGTCTGACTGAAGTAATGATAAGCCTCGGTTAAAACCGCCTCCTGTTGTTCCAGCAGTTCCAGGAGCAGCGGTTTACTGGCCGGTTGCGGGGCGAGCTGATACTGTTTTGCTAACCGGGAAGCCAGCAGTTCCAGGGGGTTTTCTTTTAAAATTTCGTCCCCTGGATGGTTTAATTCGCTGACCTCGGTGATGTTCGGTGATGATAGGTTTTGTGTCATAGATTAACGCGCGAGCTGCCGGGTTTCGCTGCCCAGATAAGGAACCTCCGCCAGTTCTGGCGGCAAATCCTGGACAATCAATAAGGGCGTGGTGCCATGCGTGATGAACCGGTTGGTGACACTGCCATACGGCCATTTGGCTTCGCCGGAATAGCCATGCGCGCTTAATATCAGGAGATCAATTTGCTCCTGTTCGCTAAAACGTTGCAGGGTGGCGGCCACATTATCGCTGACCAACAATCTGGTTTGGGTATTGGCTGGTAAATAATTCTGGACTTGTTCCAGATATTTACTGCCTTCTTCTTGATTACGCTCCACAAACCGGTTGATTAACTCGGTATCTTCCTGGTTGAGGGGCATCCGCCGGGGCATCTCCGGCTTGGCAACCACATGAACCAGCGAAAGATCAGCGTCATGCGCGCGGGCTAAGGCCGCCGCGAGGGTCAGGGCGGCTCCGGCTCGTTGGGAGCCATCCAATGGAACCAGCAGACGTTGATAATGTAAATTCTGGGTCTGCGGGACAGCCGCTTGGTTGGCGCGAATAATCAGCGTCGAAACCCGAACTCGTTGAAGAATCTGGTGGACAATGCTGCTGATACCGCTCTCATAGCCGCCATTCGCCCCACTTTCGCCATAGCCGCTTAAAATCAGCAAATCTACTTTTCGGGCATGAGCTAATTCAACAATTTGCTCGGTTGTCCGACCTTCCAGCAGCATGGCCTGAACGAAGAGGCCGTTTTCTTCGAGCTGGGCCTTTACCGTATCGAGATAGACTTTAGCGGTTGATTTTTTGAGATACCAATCCAGCGGATCCGCTTTGGGCTGGCGCAGGGAGGCCGAAGGCGGTTCTAAAACATGTACCAGCATAATCTGCGCATCAAAGGCTTTGGCAAGGGCTACCGCATGAGGCAGCACACATTCGGCCAGTGACGAACCATCTAAAGGAACCAATACCTGGTTTAACATTTATTCCTCCCCAAAACTGCTACTTACAGATAAAAAGCATACCGGGAAAAGTGTAATATTTACGTCGGTACGGGATGGGACCATTGGAAGTCAGCCGGGGAGGTGAACTGAAACGATCAGTTCGCGTCTATAGACTCCAACTGCCCAGAAGTGCGGGCTACTTTCTAATGGATTTTTATCCGTGTCTGCCCCATCCAACACCGACCCGAGACGGAAAATGAAACGTGGAACGGCAGCAAAAGGAGCGCGTTCCCCAGTGGATAGCCAACAGCTTGAGCTAACTTTATTTGCTGAGATCAACAAGCGTCTGCGATTGTGTTTGATGAGCGGGCCATGCCTGAGTTTTGTTTAAGACGATTACAAAAACTCAATCGGCAGCATCAAACCAGCATGAGGCAAATAACGAGGATTGATGACCTTTTGCTGTCGTCAATTTATTTTTAGTGTTCCTCATTTGATGTGAGTATAACACCGCTTTTGTTAAACGTAAATAATTTTTGGTATAATGTTATTAATTGTATGTTTAATTAATAGTATTATGGGTGCGCTCTTGGTCGGGGCTGCTGCCGTTTTTTGTTAGCGCGGCCAATCTTGGATCGGGCGCAAGTCGCCGAAACATCCGCCAGGACGTTCGTCTTTTGACGCCGAACCGGAGTCTGGTTTCTTCGTCTGGCGCAGGCTAACGGGTACTGGGCAAACCGGGTTTCAAAACCAGGATACGAAGTTTACGGGGTTATGCGATAGCGTATTTGAGGCGGTTGGGGAACATCGTACAATGTTACTTGAATAGACCGTGTTAGAAATGAGTCGAAAGCATTTATATGGCACGCCAGCGCGAATTTAACAAAACCGAGGTGATTGACCGGGCCATCTTCCTGTTCTGGGAACGGGGTTATGAAGCAACGTCAATGCGCGATCTCCTTGACACGATGGGGATCAGCAGCAGCAGTCTCTATACCGCCTTTGGTGACAAACGGGGCGTTTATCTGGCGGTGCTGGAACAGTTCTGCGAGCTGGAACGCCAACGAATTGCGCAAATGGCCCACGCTGAAACCACGCCCGAACAGTTTATTGAGCGGCTGTTTGGCTCGATTGAAACGGCGGTGCAGTCCCACCCGCAGACCCAGGGTTCGCTGGCCTTGAATGCGATGGTGGAATTCGGGACACGCGACCCGGATGTGACGCAATTACTACTGAACCATTATTTTGGTATTGCCGAAATTATCGCTGCGGTGATTAAGCAGGGGCAGCAAAAGGCAGCCATCGGCAGCCAACAAGACCCCCATGATCTCGCTTATACCATTCTCAGCACCCTGCACGGGGTTGCCACATTGAAAGGTGTTAAACCCGATTTTGCTCATGCGGCGGCGATTACCCGGTTGATTGTCCAACTCCTGTATTTGTGAAAATCTAAACAATAATTAAGCTAATCCTCACCCAATGCCCCCTATAATACGTTTTATTCTGGAACGAGCGTTTCAGAATAAAGTGTCACCCATCGTCAGCGAGCAGAGGATTAAAAATGACATCAGCAGTTCCCCCAATGGTTTCCGGTGGGATGCCCGTGTTAGGGCATATCGTGGAGATGCTGCGGGATCGGGAAACGTTATTCAAACGTGGCTACGCGGAGCACGGTGATCTTTTCAGCATCAAACTTGGGCCGCAAGCGGTAGCCGTGATTACGGGCGCTGAACACAACCGCCTCTTTTACACCGAAACGGATAAATCCCTCAATATGCAGGATGGTTATACCTTTCTGAAGGCCGCCATTGGCGAAGTGCTGTTCACCGCCAGCCCAGCGGATTATTACAATCAGCGGCCCCTGTTACAAGAGATTTTTAAGCGCGAGCGCATGGTAGGCTATCTTGAAGCCATGAACATCGAGATTCAGTATTGGTTGGATGCGCTGGGGCCGTCGGGTGAGATTGACCTGACGAAAGAAATGCTGCATCTGACGCAGTATGTTGCTGGACGTGCTTTTATTGGCAGCCGATTCGCTGAGGAATTAGGCGCTGATTTCTGGCAGGAGTACGCGGCTATCAGTGCTTCACTCGATCCCGTGCTGCCGCCCAATCTGCCCCTGCCCAAGTTTATCAGGCGAGATCGTGCCAAACAGAAAATCGCGGCGACGCTGCAAAAATTAATTCAGGAGCGACGCCAGTGTCCCGACGAACATGACGATCTCATCACAATTTTGCTCACGACGCCGCTGAAGGATGAGACTTTCTTGCCGGATGAAACTATTATCACGCTGTTCATGGGGTTAATGTTCGCCGGACATGAGACCACTGCTGGTCAAGCGGCCTGGGTGATTGCCCTGCTGCTCCAGCACCCGGATTATTTGGCGCTGGTGAAAACCGAAATTGACCAGCATGTCCCGCCGGGACAGCCGATTGATGGACATATCCTGCGCGGGTTGGAACACACCTACTGGGCCATTGATGAAACCACCCGCCTGCGCCCGTCGGCTGATACGCAAATCCGCACCCTCGAAACGCCGCTGCAATTTGGTGCCTACGAAATTCCGGCAGGCTGGCGCGTGATGGTCAGCGGCGCTACTTCGCACCATCTGCCAACGGCCTTTGCCAACCCGGAACAGTTCGACCCCCTGCGTTATTCCCCAGAACAGGGCGAGGGTAAAAACCCCTTTGCGATTATCGGTTTTGGGGGTGGTATCCACAAGTGTACCGGGATGAATTTCGCCAAGAACGAAATGGCAATCATCACGGCGCTGCTGTTTCAACAGTTTGATGTTGAACTCCTCAGTCAGGATATTCATGTCGTTACCGGCAACGGCGCTAATCGTCCCTCTGCCGTCCGGGTGCGCTACCAGCGAAAGCCGCAGCCCGAACTTAAGACTCCAACAGCGCTTCAGGCTGAGATGTAGGGTAGACTGGTCAGATGAAGGGCAGCACCGCCCGGTTGCGATGTGCTGCCCCAACTATGAGGCTCGGTTCCTGTTCAAAACGAGTGTTTTTCGCCTACACCACAACATCTATTTCATTTGATCTAGACCTGCGCCATTAGGTTCTTGGCAGCGTCTTATCCGCCCGCCATCGCGCCGATAATGCGAAAGGGTTGTGTCCCGGCCACAACTTCGGGTGGCACCAATGCGTCCGGTGACTCGTGGGAAATATCCTCTCCACAGGCAAAAAAACGGATGAAGGGGCGGCGCTCCTGAGTAACCGAGTCACGAATGGTGCCGTGAAGCATCGGATAAGCCGACTCCAGGGCGTCCAGAATCGAACGCTGCGTAATCGGTTCCGCTACCTGGAGTTCAACCGGGCCGGTCACTTGTGCCAGCGTGCGGAGGTGGGTGGGCAGTGTCACCCGGATCATGGCAGAATTTGCGCCTCAACGGAGAGCACTGGCGGTAGGTCATGGACAATCGGCAGCCAATGATCGCCCGAATCAGCAGAAACATACACCTGCCCGCCGGTAGTCCCCAGATAGATACCACACGAGTCCAGCGCATCTACTGCCAGCGCATTACGCAGCACATTCACGTAACAATTGTTTTGCGGCAGCCCTTTTGTCAGCGGCTCCCAATCATTGCCGCCTGACCGGCTGCGATACACCCGCAGCTTACCATCCGGTGGAAAATGATGGGAATCACTCGTGATCGGCACCACGTAAATCGTTTCTGGTTCATGCGCATGAACAGCGATGGGAAAACCAAAATCAGTCGGCAGGTTGCCGCTGACTTCGTGCCACGATTCGCCCCCGTTGTCCGAGCGCATCACATCCCAGTGTTTTTGCATAAACAGCGTATTGGGCCGCGACGGGTGCATGGCAATGCTGTGAACACAGTGTCCGACTTCAGCAGCAGCGTCCGGCAGTTCAAATTCTGATTTTAGCCCTTGATTAACGGGCCGCCAGGTGACGCCGCCATCATCGGTGCGGAAAGCGCCAGCGGCGGAGATGGCAACAAACATGCGGTTGGGATCATTGGGGTTAATAACAATGGTATGCAGGCACATCCCGCCCGCGCCTGGCTGCCACAGGTTGCCTTTAACGCTGCGCAAGCCAGGGAGTTCGCGCCAGGTTTTGCCGCCATCGTTTGAATGGAACAAGGCCGCATCCTCAACCCCGGCATAAACGGAGTCGGGGTCGGTGGGGGAGGTTTCAAGATGCCACACCCGCTTGAATTCCCAGGGGTGCTGCGTCCCATCGTACCATTGGTGGGTTCCCGGAACACCCTCATAAACAAATTCGTTACCGACGGTTTCCCAGGTCTTTCCGGCGTCGTCCGAACGCTGCATGACCTGACCAAACCAATCGCTCGTTTGTGACGCATATAACCGGTCTGGGTTGGCTGTCGTTCCCGTAATATGATAAATCTCCCAGCCAGGAAAATGGGGGCCGTCAACCGTCCAGTCTTTGCGCTGTTCGTTCGAACGGAGAATGAAAGCGCCTTTACGTGTACCCACTAAAACTCGAATCTCGCTCATAGACAATCCCATAGAATATGTATCCGGCTGAATAAAAGATAGAATATTTGTTCGTTTTAGTCAAGTGCTTTGAGCAATATTCTATTACCCAAATAACTTTAACGTCCCTGCTCCATGCAATTTCAGCGGACGGCAGTTTTAAGAAAATGGGTATCCCAGCCTTACAAGGATAGACTGTTAACATACTGGTTATCTTCCTGAATTTGCCAAATTTATGCCAGTCTACTCAAACGCTGTTCCGTGTTGGCCGCGTGCGTTTGTCAGCCGCGTTCATTCCACGAAACATGGTTCTATCGTGCTTTGGGCCAGCATTAGTTATAATGTCACTAATGGGGAACGAAAACGATTTCACATGATCGCATTGGGGCTGTCCGGGCGTCATTGCTGGCGTTCCCACCGCAATCATCATTTGGGTTCGTTTTTATTACTTCACAAGGCATTTTTAAGTAAAAATCGCAAGTTTTTTGGAGGAACACCCTATGGCCGAACAAGCCAAATTTCATGGCCCAGCTTTTGCTGGTTTGGAGACTACCGAACGACTGAACGACGAGCAGATTGAGGCCCGCGCGCAGGAATTGTTCGGGCAGCTCACCCTGGATGAAAAAATCAAGATGATGTCCGGTGACCTGCCGTTCTGGCCGGGCATGGCCGACATGATGGGGGGCGGCTATGCCGACCATCCCTGGGTGGCGGGTGCAGTATCACGATTGGGCATCCCTGGCGTGCGCTTTGCGGATGGCCCGCGCGGGGTCATCATGGACGGCGGTACGACGTTCCCGGTCTCGATGGGGCGGGGGGCTACCTTTGATCCTGAACTGGAAGAACGAGTCGGTGATGTCATTGGGCGCGAAATGCGCGCGATGGGTGGCAATTTCTTTGGCGGCGTTTGTATCAATCTGCTGCGCCATCCGGCCTGGGGCCGCGCGCAGGAAACCTACGGCGAAGACCCCATCCACCTGGTCGAGTTTGGGGCGGCCTTGACGCGCGGCGTCCAGAAACATGTGATGGCTTGCGCCAAACATTATGCGCTGAATTCGATGGAAAATGCGCGTTTCAGTGTGGATGTGACCATCGCGGCGCGCCCGCTTCATGAAATCTACCTGCGCCATTTCAAGCGCGCGGTGGATGAAGGGGTGGCCTCGATCATGAGCGCGTATAACAGCGTGAATGGGGAATGGTGCGGACAGAACTATGTGCTGCTCACCCAAATTCTTAAGCAGCAGTGGGGCTTCCAGGGCTTTGTGATGACCGATTTTATCTTCGGGATGCGCGATTCGAAGAAGGCCGCGCTGGCCGGGCAAGATGTCGAAATGCCCTTTGATATGATTCACCGGCAGCACCTCAAAGATTTGGTGGCGTCCGGCGAAGTGCCCGTTGAGTGCGTCAATGCGGCGGCGCTGCGGGTGCTGCGTCAGCAAATCCGTTTTGCCCAGGGCCGCGATCCGCGTGAATATGCCCTGGATGTCGTTGGCAGTGAAGCCCATCGCCAGGTTGCCCGTGAGGCGGCGGAAAAGGCGATTGTGCTGCTTAAGAACGACGGGGCGCTGCTGCCATTGAAAGCGGTCAAGCAAATGGCGGTAATTGGCAAACTGGCGGCTACACCCAATACGGGCGATGGGGGTTCTTCGAACACCCGCCCATCTTACGTTATTACACCATTTCAGGGGTTACAGGAAGCACTGGGGGAACAAACGGAAATCGTCTATGACGACGGCAGCGATTCTGTCCGTGCGGCGCAGCTTGCCCGCGAAGCAGAAGTCGTCGTTTTGGTGGTTGGGTATACTCACCTAGATGAAGGGGAGTACGTTTCCCCCGATTCAATGAATGAACTGTCGAAAAATTTCCCGCCGCCGACTCCTGAGGAACTGCCTATCGCGCAGGCGATGATGGCAAATATGAGCGCGACCAACAGCGTTGCCAATGCCATGCCCCCCAGGTGGGGATCGCCACCTGCTGACGCTGCACCCCGATGATGAAACGCTGATCCAGGCGGTTGCGGCGGCCAACCCGCGCGTGGTGGTTGCCATGATGGGCGGCAGCGCGATTATCACCGAAAATTGGCGGGGGCAGGTTCCCGCGATTCTGATGTTGTGGTATCCCGGTATGGAAGGCGGCCATGCTTTTGCGGACATCCT
>DATALK010000626.1:0-5972 GCA_036261085.1 Phototrophicaceae bacterium
AGCGGAAGACGAGACCTTCTACATCACCGGCAAGCGCTGGCCGAAGCTGTTTGAAGTGCGTTTTGTGCCGGCCCAATAAGGCCACAAACTGAACCGGACAAACACATAGGGCCATAACTATGGGGGAGCGCCCGTCGTCACTCCCCCGGCAATCGCTCGACCAATTCATGGGTAGACCCCAGAAAGCGAGGCTGTGCATGGAAAACAACCCCGTGATTATTCTTTTTTTAGTGCTGGGCATCATCATTCTGGCGGCGCGCGTTGGCGGGTCAGCCGCGCGCCGGTTTGACCAACCGCGTGTCCTGGGTGAGCTGCTGGTCGGCATCCTCCTCGGCCCCACCCTACTGGACGTGTTACATACCTCCGCCTTTGGCATCGGGGACATGCACCTGGAAGCAACCATCACCGAATTAGCGGAATTGGGTGTGCTGCTGTTGATGTTTAAAGTCGGCCTGGATGTCCACCTGAACGAACTGGTCAAAGTAGGCGGCGTTGCCGGGATTGCAGGTGTCGCGGGCGCGCTGCTGCCAACGCTATTCACGATCCCCGTCGTGATGGCTTTTGGTTTTCCCTGGGCGGAAGCCCTGTTTGCCGGGGTGACACTGGCGGCCACGTCGGTCAGCATCTCGGCGCAGGTGCTTTTAGAACTCGGCGTGCTGCGTACTAAAGAGGGTAACGCCCTGCTGGCAACCGCGCTCATTGATGATGTCGTCGCCATTCTGCTGGTCTCGCTGGCAATCGCCATCACTGGCCCAACGGGCAGTGCAGCGGCTGGTGATCTGATCCTCATTGTGGTGCGCATGGCTACTTACCTGGGCCTCGCGTTTCTGGTCGCGTGGTTTCTGCTGCCGCGCCTCGCCGCCTGGATTGCCAATCATCCCGAAGCCTCACAGTCCTACGGTATCCCCGCTTTTGCGCTGATTATGGCCCTGGTCTTTGGGTGGTCAGCCGAATACTTTGGCGGTGTGGCCGCGATTACCGGCGCGTTTCTGGCCGGTGTGGGCCTGAGCCGCACCCGCGAAGGCATCAAACGCCCCATTGATACGGCCATCTCCAATATCGCTTATGCCTTCCTGGTTCCCATCTTTTTTGTCAGCGTCGGGCTGAAAACCGACCTGAGCCAGTTTCCGCTAACCGCCTTGCCCTTTGCCGCGCTCCTGCTCGTCGTCGCGGTCATCTCCAAAATTATCGGCTGCGGCGGTGGCGCGCGTCTGGGGGGATTCAGCAACCAGGAATCTCTGCGTCTGGGCGTCTGTATGATCTCACGCGGCGAAGTGGGTTTGATTATCGCTTCGCTGGGCCTCAGCAGCGGTATCTTTTTGCCGACAGACCCGGTGTTTGCTTCGTTGTTTCTGGTAATATTGTTATCAACCGTGTTGACACCGCCATTGGTTCGCCGTGTCTTTCAAGATCATGATGCGGTAACAAAAGGAGCGAAGTAAATGGCAAAACTGGTGATCTTGATTACCTCGCGGATTGACGAGTGCCACAATGTTGGCGAAGCCTGGCAGGCAGCGGGTGCGCCGGGGGTGACGCTCCTGGAAAGTTACGGCCTGCGCCGGATGCAGGAAGCCTCAAAATCGTTGGAGTTGCTGCCGGGGATCCTCTCATTGATGGAAATCCTGCGCGAAAACGAAGAGATTAAAAGCGGAACGCTGCTGGCACTGGTCGAAAACCAGCACGTTGACGCTTTGATTCAAGCCGCCGAAACCATTCTCGGTGATTTGAACCTGCCAAATAACGGCGTGCTGTTTGTGATTGACGTGGAACGCACAGTTGGCCTGCGCGATCATCGCCTCAAATAACACCCAAGCGCCAAATCCGGGTTTTATCCCGCCAGCGCAAACAGGCGAATCAAGTCGGTGCGCGAAACCACGCCCACCAGTTGGCCGTCCCGCAGCACCGGCAGCAAGTCTGCGCCATGCTGGACGACCAACCAGGCCACCTCGCTCACACGGTCATTTTCGCTCACACAAATTACATCGCTGGACATCACATCTGCCGCCGTAACATGAGTGCAGGTCGTATGGGCAGCGGCCATCAAATCAGCGTAGGTTTGCATATACAATTGGTTCACCAACCCAATCACCCGCTGCTGCGCATCAATGACCGGCAGGTTATTCACGCGGTATTGGGTAAAAAGCTGGATGATGTCCGCCAGTGGGGTTTGGGCTTGAACAGAAATGACCTCCCTGGTCATGAGTTGGTGAACTTTCATCAGATGGCTCCTTAAAAAATCAGGGCAAAGGTATCTTTGCCCTGACGATTGCGCTAAAAATCAAACAACTCGTCTAAAAACGATTTGCGCTTAGACGATTTGCGATAATCGCCCTCATGGTAATCATCGTCGTCCCGCCGGGGTTCACTCGTGGTGGGGCGGGTGACAGCGGCGGAGCGTTCGAGAATCTTGTCCAATTCGCCGCGATCCAGCCACACGCCCCGGCACTGCGGGCAGTAATCAATCTCCACCCCCTGCCGCTCCGACATTTTTAATTCCACCTGACAGACCGGACATACCATAAAACTCAGTTCTCCTCCACTACTCGCCGACGCTTCCACTGGGGGTCCCGTTTGCGCTGCCGCTGCGCTGGCTCAAAATCGTCCCCATCCGCTGGGCGCGCTTTGGCTTTCCGCATGGGATACCCTTCCAGTTCGTCCATCAAATAATCTTCAAGCCGCCGGTAGGACGGTTTGCCGCGCTGTTTCCGCCAGGGGCGATGTTCCTCAACCAGTTCCAGAAGATCATCAACCATCATGCTGATTTTATCCCTTTCAGCTCTTACGGCCTCTCACTTGAAATTCGCCAGGATAAAGCATTTCAATGGGTTCAATGTGACGTCAGTTGATTGCCACTCGCATTATGTAACGCAGTTTCGTTAATTCTGCGTTAAAAACAGGACTCCCCTCTCATGGCCTAAAAAATCCTTTATTACAGTATACGTAACGGTGGAGACAAAGTTGCCTTTGCCTCCACCCACGTCCAATTAGCCGTTGAACACGCCGCGCCGGATGAACAGCTTTTCCACCTCTACACCCCAGAACACAATCGTGCTGAGGACGAGGCAGATTGCCAGTTGGGTCAGCGTCAGCGGCGTGGTGTTAAAGATGTGGTTAAAGAACGGCAGGTAAACCGCCACCAGTTGCAAGAAAATGGTCAAAACGACAGCGATCACCAGGAACCGGTTGCCCAGGAAACCGATCTTAAAAGTGGACTCGCGGTGGGAACGGTTTGCCAGCGCGTGGCCCATCTGCGCGATGGTCAGGAACATAAACACCATCGTGTTCCAGGTGAAGGCGTTGTAGTTCATCGCGCGTTCCCGCACCAACGCCTGGGTAAGCTGTTCGGACGTGATGCCCAACCCTTCCGCCCGGATTGCCACCGCTACTGGGTCGTTCAGGTCAAGATCATTCACGCGCTGTGCCTCGACCAACTGCTCCATTGTCAAACCAAGTTCAGCGGCGATGGGGGTGGCTTCGCTCAGATATTGATTAAAGGACCAGATACCCAGCAGCAAGCCCGTCACCCCCAGCAGCAAACCCACAATCAGGATATGCCGCGCCATCCCGCGCCCGAAAATGCTCTCCGTCGGCGCATAGGGCGCACGCAGCATCACCCCCTGCTCCCCCTTCTCGACGCCAAGCGCCAGCGCGGGGATACCATCGGTGATGAGATTCATCCACAAAATTTGCAGCGTCGTCAGCGGAATGGTCATCAAGGAGACAAACTGCGTCATCAGCAACACAAAGAGTTCGCCACTGTTGCTCGCCAGCAGGTACTTAACAAACCGGCGCACGTTGTCATAAATCGTGCGGCCTTCTTCGACGGCACTGACAATGGTGGCAAAATTATCGTCCAGAATCACCATATCCGATGCTTCTTTAGAGACCGCCGTCCCGGTAATGCCCATTGCCACGCCGATGTCGGCCCGTTTGAGCGCCGGGGCATCATTCACGCCATCGCCGGTCATTGCGGTAATGTGACCTCGGGTTTGCAGCGCCCGCACAATATTGAGTTTATGTTCGGGCGAAACCCGCGCGTACACCGAAACCTGCTCCACTTCGGCTTCTAACTCCGTTTGTGACATCTGGCTCAAATCATGGCCGGTCAGCACCCGATCCTCAGCGCGCGCAATCCCCAGATCCCGCGCGATTTTGAAGGCGGTCAGCGGGTGATCGCCGGTAATCATCACCGGGCGAATCCCGGCTTGCCGACAGATGCGCACGGCCTCTTTCACTTCACTACGCGGCGGGTCAATAATGCCAACCATACCCACAAACACCAGATGGTGTTCCACCGTTTCCGGTTCCCAATTCACCGGCAGTTCCAGCAGGCGCGTGAAGGCCATCCCCAGCACCCGCAAGCCATCCTGCGCCATGCGGTTATTCGCGGCTTCAATCCGCGTGCGCCATTCCGGCGTCAGCCGCTCAATCTGGCCGTCAAGCCACACGCGATCACACACATGCAGCAGACTGTCCACCGCACCTTTGGTGAAGGCGATATACCCGGCGTGTTTGGCCTGCATCAACTCCACAATATACCGCGCGCCGTCTTCTGGCGTTTCCTGTTCGTCCAACTGATGAACCGTTGTCATCCGTTTGCGTTCGGACGAAAACGGCACTTCCCCGACGCGCGGCAGCACCGCGTCCAGATGCGTTTTCCACAGGCCGAACTGGGCCGCTGCCACCACTAACGCGCCTTCAGTGGGATCACCCACCGCGCGATACCCCGCCGGATGATCCTTGTCCACTTCCAGCACCACATCATTACAGAGCGCATCCCCGGCCAGCAGCAGCGCGTGCGCCACTTCCTCGCCGGGACTGCTGCCATTAGCCGAGATCAGCGCAGGCATTCCCCGGCGGATGACATCGTCTATGGTGGAAGTTTTCCCGGCCACATCCACCAGCGTCACTGTCATTTTGTTTTCGGTCAGCGTGCCGGTTTTGTCAGAACAAATCGTTGTCACCGACCCCAGACCCTCAACTGCCGGGAGCTTACGGATCAACGCGCGCCGCTTGAGCATCCGCTGCGCCCCTAACGCCAGCGCGATGGTCACCACCGCCGGTAAACCTTCCGGCACAACGGCGACGGCAATCGCTACCGCGTTGAGTAACACCTCTTGCAGCGGCTCCCCCACCAGCAAACCAACCAGGAACGCCAGCACCATCACGACTACCGCCGCGACCAGCAAAACGCGCCCCACTTCGCCCATGCGCCGTTGCAGCGGCGTGGGTTCGCTCTCAACGGTCTGAATCAGTTCCGCGATGCGGCCTAATTGGGTCTTCATGCCGGTTTCCACTACCAGAGCGGTTCCCCGGCCATACGTCACCGCTGTCCCCATGTACAGCATGTTGTAACGATCACCCAACGCCGCTTCCGGGTTCGTCAGCGCAGCGGTGATCTTTTCGATGGGCAGCGACTCGCCCGTCAGGGCGGCTTCCTGCACGCGCAAATTGGCCGATTCCAGCACCCGCGCATCCGCCGGAATGACGCTCCCGGCTTCCAGCAGCACCATATCACCCGGCACAATCTCGCGGGCGGCAATATCCACCATCCGTCCGTCCCGGCGCACCCGCACCAGCGGCGCGGCCATCTTCTTAAGCGCGGCCATCGCCTGTTCGGCGCGATATTCCTGCACCACGCCCAACACGGCGTTTAAAATCACAATCGCGCTGATCGCAATCACGCTGTCCGTTTTGCCTAATAAGGCCGAAATCACCGCCGCAAAAATCAGCAGCAGCACCAGCGGATTGGTTAACTGTTCCCACAAAATCGCCAGCGGATTCTTGAGCGGGCCTTCCACCAATTCATTTGGCCCATAGCGTTTTAATCGCTCCTGAACTTGCGCCGCCGTTAAGCCGCTGTCCAGATTAACCGCCAGGATATCAGCAGCCCGTGCTGCTGCCAGAACATGCCATTCCGCTGCATCCGGGGCCGTCTGTGTCTCAATCCGAGTTGTCAACATTACCATCCT
>DATALK010000629.1:0-1586 GCA_036261085.1 Phototrophicaceae bacterium
GCCACGAGGCCGCGCGTTAGGGGTCACGGCGTATCTGCCGGACGATGACCGGCGCAACTTCTCGCGGGATTATCTGTTGGCGCAGATGTCCTTTGCCCTGGGGGGCCGCGCCTCTGAAGAAATTGTCTTTAAGGACATTACCACTGGCGCTACCGATGACCTCCGGCGCGTGACCGAAATCGCACGGCGCATGGTTTCCGAGTTTGGTATGAGTGAAGCCATTGGCCCGCTGAATTTTGGCGAACGGGAGCATCAGCCGTTTCTGGGTTACTCCTTGTCGCAAGGACGCAGTTACAGCGAAGAAACCGCCGCCCACATTGATAACGAAGTCAAACGGATGGTGGAAACCGCTTACCAGAGTACCCTGAAACTGCTCCAGGAAAACCGCGATAAACTCGATAAACTGGCCCAGGAGCTGCTGGATACTGAAGTCGTGGACGGCCAGCGGGTGCTGGAAATTGTCGGACGCGCGGGTGTGCCGGAAGACCCGCTGGAAGGCATTGCCGAACCAAATGTCGCCCCGGCGTAAACCAACTCATATCCACGTCGAAGGCTGTAAGGGCGGTTTCGAACCGCCCTTTTTGATGTCACAAAATTCTCACCATCAACCACCACCCCACAACAAAAAACCGAGATGGGTTATCAAGGATCCCACCTCGGCTGTTTTTTAAGGACAATCAGCACCTAACGCTATACTATCCTCAATAGGCTGACTATACGCCAACGTCGGGGGCAAAACACCGATCAAAAGGTGGGAAGCCGGGTGGGAAAGTGCCACCCCACCCCGTCAGACCAGCAAATGAAGCTCCCGCGCGCGGGCGATGGCCTGGGTGCGACTGCTCACACCCAACTTGCCATACAGTTGGTTGATGTACCATTTCACCGTACTGAGAGCCAAAATCACCCGGTCAGCAATTTCCTGATTGGACAGCCCTTCGGCAATCCCGCTCAAAATTTCCAGTTCGCGCTCGGTCAGGGATTCCTGAAGTGCTGCCGCAGGGGTGGTTTGGGTTGGCTGCGCTATTATCGCCGGGGAGGCGCTGTATTCCGCCAGCAGACCCCGGGCCGCCGTTTCCAGATCAAGGCGTTTACCGCGATCAACTGCCGCCTGGAACGTTTCCGGCAATAAAAGTTTTTCGGCGCGGGCCAGGAGTCTGGCCGTTTGGCGGCGCATCCAGTTGGCCGGATGCCGGTGAACGACCATGAGCAGTTCCACCGCGCTAACGGCATCACCAGCGTCTAATTTGACTTCGATAAATCCCGTCATTGCTTCGGCAATATAGACCACAATCTGGAAATCCAGTGCGAGTCTTAAAGCCTCACGCATATGCCGCAGCCCCGTATCACGCTCCCCTAAACGAAAGGCGGCAAAAGCGGTATATTGATGGGCCAAAGCCACTCCCCACTGTAAGCCGAGTTCCTGGCTGAGTTTCAGGCTTTCCTCACCCAACCGTTTGGCCTCAGCATAATTATCGCTGTCCCACTCCACGCCGCTGAGAATATGCAGCGCATTCGCTATCCCCCAAAGGTTGCCATTGCGCTGATTCAACGCCAGACTTTCCAGCAGTGCCTCGCGCGCTTTATCG
>DATALK010000631.1:0-1703 GCA_036261085.1 Phototrophicaceae bacterium
TCCACGACTTCCTTCCACCGGGGCGACTGGATCCGTGTATTGGTGAACACGGACAGAACCAGAGGTGCCGCCTCGCGCTTCAGATACTGTTCCGGCATCCAGACAGCGGCGAAACTGCGCTGTCTCCGAAAAGCGATTTGGCTCTTCGTTGTCCGAACGGTAGCTTCACCGATAGTTTCCACCGCCTGACGGACAGCCTCAAACAGTTTTTTAGGAAGCGCTTTATCGGAAAAAAACTCGTCTGGGATCATAGGTGCTCACCTTCCAGAATAACCTCAGGTCGAGATAAGCTCACAAATGATAACCCCTTATCCCAAACGCGCGTTAATTAAATTTTTATCTGGCCGATATCTTTTTTAGGGAGGGGCAAATCGCCCTGTTTTATGCTGCCTCTACATGTCCGACGATTTTAAATGCTTACCGGAACGATGGATTGGTAGCAACAATTTTCACCGAGGTTTAACCATGTCGCGCCTTCAGAAAATCAGCCTGGGTTTAATCGGATTAGCCGTTGTTGGTTTGGTGGTCATTCAAATCCTGCCAGTGGGCCGCTTTTTCCCGGTGTTAAACCGGGTTCCAAACCCGCCTGTGACCCAAACCATTGTCTGGGACTCGCCCCAAACCGAACAACTGGCGCGGGCGGCCTGTTATGACTGCCACAGTAACGAAACGGTTTGGCCCTGGTACGCGCAGCTTGCGCCCACCTCCTGGCTGCTCACCCGCGATGTGAACAAAGGCCGCGCGGCCATGAATTTCTCCGAGGATGCTGCCCCTGATATAGACGTTGATGACATCGAGTGGCATCTCTTCAACGACATGCCGCCCTGGTTTTACCTGCCGCTCCACCCCGCCGCCAACCTCAATCCCGATCAGAAAAATCAGCTTTTAGCGGGTTTATCCGCCACCTTTGGCAGCGACGGCCAGATGGAGATGGGCAGCAGCTAAACCGGTGTATTGTTCCCGACCGTCTGCTGATACAACGCCACCTGTCGTTCCCGCGCTGCGCGCAGCGCGGCCACAATCGCGGGCGTCGGTTCAATCGTCTGGACAATACGCGGCGGGAAATCCGTCAGACCACAGAGGCCCAGCGCGTGTAAGGCCAGGATCGCCACGCCGCGCGCGGTGATTTCGGTATCTTCGGAGATGTGCAGCGGGCGGTTAATGGCATTAGCGATGATCTGCGCCCAGGCCGGAGATTCGCGCACCGCGCCACCGCCGCCCACTAAAGGCACACTAGGGTCAACCAGATCGCTCAATTGATCGGCAATCAGCGACAGCCGCAGCGCCACGCCTTCCAGCGCCGCCTGAACCATGTCTACCGGCGTGGTGGACAACCGCAAGCCGATGATCGCCCCCGTCGCATTGTTCGCCCACCCCGGGCTGCGTTCCCCGGCCAGCAGCGGCAAAAAGGTCAGCCCGTGTGAATCGGGCGTCCGTTTCATTAACTCCGTTTCGAGATCATCCCCCAGATTCAGCGTTTGCTGCGCCCACTGGAAAATATTGCCGCCTTCGGTGGTCGCCCCGCCAATCAGGAGATACTGCCCATCCACGCGATAGCCCCACAAACCCTCCGGCACATGCGGCAAAATATCGCCGGATACGACGCGCAGCGCCGCCGTTGTGCCTACCGTCAGTGCAATCCGGCTTTCGTCCACACAGCCGGAGCCGATATTCGCTGCCGCGCCATCCCCCACCGCGAGACA
>DATALK010000634.1:0-4197 GCA_036261085.1 Phototrophicaceae bacterium
CAGACCCATAAAATCGCATTTGAAGGCGACGGCAGCGCGCCAGCAAGGTCCAGCGCAATTGGGCGGCGCGGGTCTTGAAACACACCACCGCCCAGCGGTGGGTCAAGCCATCCAACCGAGCCGCCTGACGCAAGGGGCGAAAACGCGAACTATGACTGGGCCGGAATTGTCCCTGAAGGTTAATGCGCAGAAACGGATGCCAGCCACAAGCCACAATGCCCTGATACAACCACTTCGCATACAAACCGCGATCCGCTAAGACGATCACCGTCCAGTCCGCTGGGATGGCCGGACGCAGCAGCGCCAACAGCCCTTCTCAATGCGGACGCCAGGTTCCCGGTTCCTGGCCGGGTACAATCGCCCAGGCCATTGGCAGGCTGCATCCCCGATAAACGATGCTCACGGCTAAGACCGTGAACGTCTGCCGCAGATGGCGCGCGTCCACTGCCAGCACTCACCGGGGTTGGTCGGCGGCCCACCCGGCTAAGACCCACCGCACCAGTGGGACAAAACAGCGCGGCACTTCGATTTCCTGCCGGTTGGCGCCCCATTTGTCCGGGGCATCCCAGACCACTCCCGCAACCGCTGCCGGACGGTGGCAGACGTTTCCCCCCGCACCAGCGCGATGAACGTCGCTACCGTCGTCAAGCCGCTGCTGCGGGTGAGCGCGATCCCAAAACTCCATAACGCCAAGGTCAGCGCCTGCGGTTTGCTCAGGTGCGGCATGTGCCTTGACACCTGTTCCATCCACTGAAATAATCCTTCTGGCTGCGGCATGGTTGTCCCTGGTCGCTGTTGCTTGTGACAGACTTCAGCTTACTCGGTCTCTATGCCGCCGCTCAACCCTTTTTCCTTAAATATCTACCCCTGTAAGCAACCCCTCTCCCCCGAATTCAAGGGAGAGAGGCCCAAAAACACCGATTTTAAGGCCCTCCCCAAATTCGGGGAGGGTGATGGTGGGTCAAAAACACACCGTTTTACGGACTAGCAATCACAGTATTCATACAATATACGCTTTTGGGAAAACCTTAATCTCAAACGATTGAAATTTTCCGTATAATGAGACTTGGTAAAAGTTTGCTTCTTAAAACTGATTATAAACAATTATTGACCAGGGGACAAAAGCACAACTCTCACATTATCACACGAGGGCATCATGAAACTTGGCACCGTACTTATCATGGAAGACGACCTTAATCTGCTGTCGCTGCTCAGCCGCCTGCTGCAAAGTCGGGGCTACGCGGTTAACACGGCCACCACGCTGCAAGAAGCGCGGGCGCATCTCGCCCGGCAGCATTTTGATCTGTTTGTCTGTGACATGCGGATGGGCGATGAATGCGGGGTGGATTTGCTGAAAGAATACACCTGGGTGCTGCGCTGCACGCATGTGGTGGCAATGTCCGCCGAAGAGCAGTACCGTCGCCTGTGTGAAGACCTGGGCGTCGAGATTTTTCTATCCAAGCCGTTGATTCCTACCAAATTCGTGCAACTGGCGGAAAAACTCGTCCCCACTTCCTACTAATTTTGGCCCTCGTCGGATTCCCCGGCTTAACCCCCGGGAATCCGATCATCCTCATAACCCATCGCTAAGGCCCTTTCTCCCATTGTCATCTTTGCATTTATAGTGATAATTAATTCAGTACTACAATATTTATGCTATATCCATGAAATACATTCGTGTGTTTATAGCCGGTTAGGTGTAATATTTTTAATAGAATATGTCCAAGACCGATTATGAGGGATTATGCCGCTTTCAAATGTGCTCGTCTTAGATGACGACCAGGATATGCGCGAAATTTTGCACTTGTCGCTCGAAGGGATTGGCTGCACGGTTGACAAAGCAGCCACCATAAACGAAGCGCGCCAGTATATGGATCAGACCCAGTACGACGCTTTAATTATTGATATGCGCCTGAAGGGTGAACGCGGCATTGACCTGCTGCGGGAGTGCAGCGATTTGTTGAGCCGAATGCATGTGATCGCGGTCTCGGCGGAAGACCAGTATCGCCAACCGTGTGAGGAAATAGGCGTGGAGTTTTTTATCTCCAAACCGCTGTCCCCCATCATGCTCAACCGGCTGATTGAACGCCTAGACCCAAAGATGTAAAGGGCGGTGGAGAAGGGAATTTCCCGGCGCACCCGCTGGAGTGTTGGCGGTGCGCCGGAGTTTTTGCCAGGGGGCGCTCCCGGCCTACAAAGCGGTGATGGGCAGTTCCAGCGTGTTCAACCCGTGATACGCGCGGGCATCGTGATTTTTAAAGGTCGCAAAAATTAAGAAGGCTTTGATGCGCTGTTCCAGTTCCGGCGAGGCGGCCAATTCATCAGCCACCGCCAGGAAGGTCTCCAGCGCCGCCGGATTATCCTCCACACACACCGCTGCAAAGGCAAACAATTGGGCGACCCGGTGATCTAAGGTATCAAAGTTAGCGGTGGCGACATGCGAATTCAGAATGGCCTTCACCAGCATATCGGGGTCAGTGGGGCTGGGAGAAGCCGACTGGCGTCTCGGAGTCAGGTTTGGCGTCGGGTGATCCTGACTGGAGAAAATCTGCTTGAAGGGATTCATTGGTTTTTCCTGTTTGGGTTTGAAAATCTAAACCCTATTTTAATGATAAATCACGGCACAAAACATTAAAGAAGAATGAATTTTGCGTAAATTATTAATTTTACAAACCTTTATATTTATTCTTCTTCTCCAGCACTTGGTACTTCAGTTTTAAGCTGAAGGGTCAATCCCGACCTTAAGTTCCCAGAACTTGTTCCTCGGTTACAATGAAGGGGTAATAATCTGGCCAGCCGATAAAGGAATGGGACGCATGTATCCTGATTACCGAGATCGCAATTTGGCACATCCCCCCACTAAATATCCATCCTCTGCGCCGCTGCCAGTAACGAATTACGACATCAAACCGGAACGCGGCGGTTGTTTAACCTCATGGTTAGTGGTCAGCTCGGGCGCGTCTGCGGTGGCGGTCCTGGGCTTTTTGTGGATTATGGGTGTGGTTTCCTCCCATCCTCAAGCTGCCCGCCAAATGCCCCCAGGCGATATACTCCTGTTCGGCATCGTGATGCTGGTCAATATTGGATCGCTGGTCGGCATCTGGAAGTGGAAACGGTGGGGGGTATATGGGATTGTTGCTACCGCCATCGCCAGTCCATTTATGGAGTGGGCTATGGGCATCGCCACCACTACCGATTTCATTTCACCTTTTATCCAATTGGGTATTTTGTCTTTTCTTTTGAAAGATAAGTGGGATTACTTCGATTAACCCATCGGCTTTAAATCCGGTTTTGCCCCGCTGGTGGGCGAAATCAAGGAGCGATCAACGTTGACAACCCCTTACATCTCGTCCCGCCAGCGGGTGCAAATGGCGCTGAACCATCAGGAACCGGATCGCGTGCCGGTGGATTTTATGGCGACCCCCGCCGTCTGGGCCAAGCTGACCGAACATTTTGAGGTCGAAACGATTACCCTCAGCCGCCCCGATTATTTCCAGCCAGAGCGGGAAGCCGTTTTGCGAGAGCTTCAGATAGACTGCCGGGTGCTGTCTTACGATATGTTCTGCCAGCCGCCGGAAGCGCTGCTCAAGCCGGAAGCGACGGTAGATTGGTGGGGCGCGCGGCAGCGTTCCACGCCCGCCCGCATGTGGCGGCAGCGCACCCTGAAGGGCGAATGGTACGACATCTGGGGGCATCACTCGCGGCTGGTGCGGGCCGCTGGCGGCCCGTATGAAGAATTTGCTTCCTGGCCGCTGGCCGATGCGGAAACCGTCACGGATTTGCATAATTTCCCCTGGCCGCAGCCGGAGTGGTGGGACTTCTCCGGGCTGCCCGATCTGGTGCGGCAGTTGGAACGCGGCGGCGAGTATCACCTGCGGTTTCGCATCGGCTCGGTCTTTGAAACCGCCTGGCAGCTGCGCGGAATGCAGCAGTTGTTGATGGACTTCGCCCTCGACCCGGCCATTCCGCTGTATATCATGGATCGTGTAACGGAAGTCCTGGAAGAAAATCTGCGCCGGGTGCTGGAATTGGTCGGCGGGCGGCTGGACATGGTGTATTTTTACGATGATGTTGCTACCCTCATTCTGTTTTGGTATAGCCATACAGCGTGGGTCAACCGCGTTCAGTGCCGCCGGTTTTAAACGCGGCGGCGGTGGTCAAGGCGGTACATTTCCAAAATGTTTTCCAACGGGGTAT
>DATALK010000637.1:0-2519 GCA_036261085.1 Phototrophicaceae bacterium
TTGTTTTAACGCCTGACAAACGAGAAACAGTCAATATTGAGTGCCACCACTGAATAAAAACAGCCCACTGGAAGCGGGCTTTGCGAATTCAGCCAGACGGCTTTTAGCGTCCGGTGAGGTTTCGGGCAGGATACATTTAGATTGCGCTGGCGGCGAACCCGTTATCGGTGACTGCTCACTTTCGTCCGACGCAAATTGTAACCCAACTGGTCGAGCGCCAGCAGCAGGCCGGATTGCAGATCGCGTAAAGTTTCCAGGTCATGCCATTCGATGCCCAGGTCAACAATCGTTTCCGCAACGGCATCGGTGATGCCCGTGATGATGGTACTCGCGCCTTTTAACCGGGCCGCCTGAATGGTGCGGTTCAAATGGTCGGCCACGCCGCTGTCCACCACCGGCACACCCGTAATATCCAGAATGAGAATTTTGGCACGGTACTGCGTAATCCCGGCCAGAATGGTGCGCGTAACCTCAATCGCACGCTGGCTGTCAATCGAACCCACCAGCGGCATCACAATGATGTTGTCCATGATCGGAATGATCGGCGTGGACAGTTCGCTAATGGCCGCGCGCTGGGCTTCAATCACCTGCTGCTGAAGTTGCAACCGTTCCGTTTCAGCTTGTTTTTGGGCTTCCATCGCCCGTAGTTGTTGAAAATTACTGAGGGCGAGTTCTGAGAGCTGGTTGGCGATCAGATACAGAGCGTTACACACCTGAGCGAACTGCTCTTTGGGCATCATCTTAATTTCGGCCATCGCCGAACGGAATTCATCAACATCGGCATCAATGACGGTAGCGTAATCGAGCAACCGCTCTTCGTCAATCGAATCATCGCGCACTTGCCCAATCAGCCAATTGGCGATGTGCCGCTCGCCCACACAAATACTCGCGCCGCCATCCCACAAACCACCGCTCAAACAGGGCTGCATAATGGGGCCGCCGGGATTGTACTGGCCCAGGTGAGCATCCGATTTCATGCAGTTAATCAGCCCTTTTTCGGTCTGCCGAATAATGTCAATACACAGGCGGCAGAAGTTGCTGGGCCGGGTAATGGGTGTTCCGTCCACTTCGGTAATAATGGACGCCACCCCCGTCGCAAAAGCAAACGCATCTTGAATAGCCTGGATTTTTTCCACATCGAATAGATCAGCAAAGGTCAGTGTGTCAGGAATAAGCCATAAACCAGCATTAGAATTAGGTTCCGACACACTCCCAGGGGATGGGTTTTTATTCATGATTGTAATTCCCCGGCAACGACTAAAACGAAAGATGGTTATGCTTAATTTAACATAAGGTGGCGCCGAAGATAATTAAGGGTGTCTGTAACATTTATCAGGTTTTAACCGTTTTAGCCCGGTAGATACAGCGGCAACCGCACAGTAAAAACCGTGCCCTCCCCGACCCGGCTTTCAACGGCCAGACTGCCGCCATGCCGCTCCACCGCTTGTTTGGCAATTGCCAGCCCCAGGCCCGTGCCCTGGATTTTGCCGACGTTGGCTGCCCGGTGAAACGGCTCAAACAGATGCTCCAGATCGTCGGCGGGGATACCAATGCCATAATCCCGCACCCGAATAACCCCTTCGGCCTGGTCACAGGTCAGGCTAATTTCAATCGGGGAACCTTCCGGTGAGTATTTAATGGCGTTGGTCAGCAGATTGGTGAGGGCGCGCCGCAGCAGTTTCGTGTCAATCGGGGCTTCCAGGCGGCGGTTCACGCCGTTGAACTCAATGCAGCATTCCATCCGGTAGGCCAGTTGGATTTCTTCAATGATGTCCCGGCAGTAGGTTTCCAGATCAATGATTTCCGGCTCAAATTCCGCACCGGTAAAATCCGTTTTGCTGATGGTCATCACATCGTTAATCATCTCGGCCAGATGTTCAACCTGCGTTTCAATCACCTCGTAAGATTCGTATTTTTCCGCTTCGCTCAGCCGGGGGCCGTAACTTTTGAGCATACTGTTTGCCAGTTGAATGGCCGACAGCGGCGTCCGCAGTTCGTGCGACATCATGGAGATAAAGCGATTTTTCAGGTCGCGCAGTTCGCGTTCTTTGTCCAGCGCGATGTTCAGGCGTTCTTTTTTCAATCACCTGCGCTTCCAAAAATTTCCGTTCGGTCACATCCTGAATGATGCCGGTGAACAACCGCTGACGATCTAACTTCAATTGACTGACGGCAAAATAAATCGGGAACAACGTGCCATCCCGGCGCAGGCCGACGGCTTCATTCCCCTGGTTGTCAAGCTGCGTGACAAACGCCGTCAGCGGTTCGCCATCCGCACACTCCCCCACCGCTGGAATCAAACATTTTACGGGCTGGCCGACGAGTTCATACGGCTGATAACCAAAGATCAAGGCCCCTGCCGGATTGATGGTTTCGATAACGCCGTGTTTGTCAAAGGTGATAATCCCATCCGCCAGATTGTCGAGAATGGCTTCCAGGCGACGGTTGCTGTCATGGAGTTCAATCTGCGCGCGTTTGATGTCGGTCACATTCTGATGCGTAATAATCAGCCGGAGATA
>DATALK010000649.1:0-2004 GCA_036261085.1 Phototrophicaceae bacterium
GCGGGGCGCGAGTCCCTGCTGCCACAACTTCGCCGCGTGAATGGAGCGCCGCGTCAGCGCTGGGCCGGAACCGGCTCCCAGGACAATAATCACATCGGCGGACTGGGTGCGGTCAACGAGACCGTAAAAGTGGACGATCAAGCCCAGAATCAGCGCTACCAGCAGCCAGCCACCGGCCACCATCAAGACCAAACGAAAAATCCGCTTCGGCGTCAGCACGGCTCGCAAGCGTTTTAAGCGGTTTAACAAACAAAACTCCTGAGCTAGGTGAGCGGATCAATCCGGGCGAACCACTGGCTCGCCCTGGAAACGGGTCTGTTAGTGCCGCACTTCGCGGGGAGATAAGGGGAAATCGTCCATCGAGTCGTCTACGGTGACTTTGCCCATCATCCAGCCATCTACCGCCGTCAGCCGAACCCGCATAATCGGCAGTTGGCTGTGACCGAAACTGATGGAGGAGTTCGGCTGTAAAATCACCGGGTCTTTCAAGTGCATGTGCCGAATGGTGGGGAAACGCACATCTTCCGATTCTTCAAACTCCGGTTCTTCTTCTGCATCTTCTTCGTCCGGGCCGTCAACATCTTCCGGCGCGTCAAAGTCTTCGGTCAGCCCGGTAAAGTCGAACAGCTCCTCTGTCGCCTGAATATCCTCCGCCGACGGACGCAGCATGGATTTGCGCGCCTGTTTGGCGAACATCGCGCTCATGGTGGACAGATATTCTTGCTCACTCACCAGCGTGCCAGTGATGGTCATGCCCTTCATAAAGATGGTGATGCCCAGCTGCATTCCACCCCGGTTGACAAAGGCAGATACCAGATCAGCAAGCAAAAAGTCCGGTTCCTGCCAGAAACCGGAAGAATCAGGCGTGAAATCGTCATCCCAGAACATGCTGAATCCTTTAATCATCCATTAGCCTGAACATGCCATTATAGCGGCAGATGTGGGGAAAGTGTAGCGGGGATAAAACCCGGGATTTAGGGGCGTTTTTTAAAAACGAGGCCGCTGGCGACGCCTGGGGTTTTGAACCTCAGGCTATCGAGAAGAACATATAAACCGCTATTGACGATTGATAATTTAATTCGGTAATCATGACCCTGGATTAACAGGGGAACATTTCCCGTAGGGGCGGTTCGTGAACCGCCCGGCGGAGGCGATCCCTATCCAGGCCATTGTCGGTTTATTTTTCTCCCGAATTATTTCGTCACCGCTCGATAGCGGTTATTACACCGGCCTGAACCTCTTTAGAGGTTTCCAGCTGACCAAGTAGCCTGACGTTTAAAACGTCAGGTGGCAACCACCCGAACAATAATTAAAAATCTACCCCTGTCAGGATTTAGGGCTTTGCAAAGGGTCGATTAGGTCTCCGGCAGCGGCTCGTAATCGAACCCGTCAAAAGCGGCGGCGGTCTGCTGCTGGCTGACCGCATACAGGCCCAAATACACGCCAGTAAACGCGCCACCGACTTCGGTGGACAAATAGCGCGTCTCGCCCGTGCCGAGCGGCTGGAACGCTTCACCGGGATAGGCATACGAAAAGTGATACCACGCCGCGTCCGCTTCGATGCGCAGCTGCACTGGCCCGCCCCGGAATGGCACTTCCGCCGTCACCGCGCTCAGGCTGCCGATGCGCCGCCGCAGGATGATCTTCGAGCCACAGCGGGCAATTTCATAGTGATGGTGTTCGTTCATCAGGACGGTTAACCCGGCCTCGTCGGTTTCGGCCTGGGGGGTAAAGTCCAGCAGCGTGGTCGCCCGGCAGCGAAAATGTTCCTGCCGCCGTCCCACAAACGTCGGCGAAGCCGCTTCATCTAATGTGCGCGCCGACCCGCGCAGCCGCAGCCAACCGGGACGTTCCGTGAGCGAGTAGTCCGCCAGATCGGGATTGCGCAAGTAGTTCCAGACCAGGCCCAACGCCGGACTCGCAAAATCATCCCGCGTGACGGGTACGAAAAACGGCTGCGGCGGCAGCGTGTGCGCTTCCATGTCCAGCGCCAACCGGCCCTGA
>DATALK010000652.1:0-4644 GCA_036261085.1 Phototrophicaceae bacterium
GCGGGGAAATTGTGCTGGTGCTGGGGGGCAAAACGCCGGAAGCGCAGGAAAAGTGGGACGAAGTGCGGGTGTGTTCAGCGCTGATGTTACGCCTGAAGGCGGGCGAACCGCTCAGCCGCGCGGCGCGGGCCATCGCCGGAATGTCCGGTTGGGAACGCCGCGACGTATACACGCTGGGGACGGATGACGGGCAGATGTGAAAAACATAAAATCCACTGAGATTGTTTGTTTTGTTAGCCCACTTTGCTAATTTTTACTTATAATTAATTCGTTGCGTGACTATTTGCAAGGGGGGAATATATGCACCGCCGCTCTGGTTTAATCCTCGCTGGCCTGATGGTGGTTATTGGGCTGGCTTTTCTACTGTCTCAACCGTTTAGTGCCAATGCTCAGGAATGTATTTCAACCTCTTCGGTTGTTCGGGTATCTGTCGCATCAGACGGTACTCAGGCCAATGGGGCGTCGTCTGTACCGCTCGTTTCGGGCGATGGTCGCTATGTGGCGTTCTGGTCAGACGCCAGCAATCTGGTAGCGGACGATACGAATGGGATTAGCGATCTTTTTGTACATGACCGGCAGACTGGGCAGACAACCCGCGTTATGGTCTTCAGCGATTATGGACTCTACAATTTAAGTCTGTCCGCCAATGGACATTACCTGGTCTTTGAATCTTACGATCCTAATCTCGTACCCAGTGATACGAATGAAACTAGTGATGTGTTTGTATATGATTGGCAAACCCAGGCAATTGAGCGGGTTTCAGTTGCCTCTAACGGGGCGGAAGGTAACACCAACTCGATCTTCCCTAGCATTTCCAGCGATGGGCGCTATGTTACTTTTTGGGCAGCTGACAGCAACCTTGTCCCCAACGACACTAATGAAGCCGCCGATATTTTTGTTCATGACCGCCAAACAGGACAAACCGTTCGGGTTCCAGCCAACTCATTGGACTCTATGGCCCATTTTCAAGCGAATTTCCCGCGCATGATTTCGGCTGACGCGCGCTATGTCGCGTTTAGTACTTTGGCCGACAATCTGGTTGCTGGCGATACCAACGAAATGCAGGACGTTTTCCGCTATGATTTACAAACGCAGCAGGCCGTTCGTGTATCCGTCAAACCCGATGGCTCTCAACGCATTGGCAATTCCACCTTTTTGGGGATGTCGGCTGATGGGCGTTACATCGTGATGAGTTCGGGTGATGATGTCTATGGCATCCTTGAGCTGTATTGGCATGATATGGAAACTGGGGAAACGCAACGTGTGGATGTCGCTTCAGATGGCACCCCGGCTAATGATGGTGCAACCTTTATTAACCTCTCAGATGATGGCCGCTACGTCTATTTTGAATCCTGGGCAACGAACCTGATTCCCGGCGACAGCAGCTACACGAGTGATATCTTTGCACATGATCTGCAAACCGGGCAGACAACACGCCTCTTTAGTGGGTCAAATTTCTATTCAAGTGGACTTGTTGTCTCTAACGATGGCCGCTACATGGCATTTTCCTGGCAGGCGGATAATCTCATTCTCAGTGATAACAACCAGGTCGCTGATATTTTTGTCGGCAGCATCGAACCGGCGGCGACCTGTTTTGCGTTTGCCCGGACGAACACTCCTACTTATACATTGACGCCCTCGAATACGCCAACCATCACCCCATCGCCGACACCAACCTTTACGCCGATTCCGGTATCCTACTGCGCGGCCCAACCACCGATTACCTGGATGCCAATGGGGGTAAATGGAGTACAGCCCAACAAAGTCAGCTATGCTGGAACTCCGGCGCTGTCCGCTGATGGGCGCTATATCGCTTTTTCATCCTATGCCAGCAACTTGGTTGCCAGCGACACAAACAACGACATGGACGTTTTCCGGTATGACCGGCAGTCGGGACAGACAACCCTGGTCTCTGTTGCTGCCAGCGGCGCGCAAGCCGTCGGATTATCAGGTCACGCTAGTATATCGGCAGATGGCCGCTATATCGCCTTTGAGTCGGATGCCAGCAATCTTGTCGCAAATGATACAACCGTTGGGAGAAGCGAGGATGTATTTATCCGTGATATGGAGACGGGACAAATCACGCTCGTTTCCCAGGGAATTACCGGAATGCCGGTTAGCGGATACAGCCCGCAGATTTCAGCGAACGGGCGTTATGTTGTCTTCATTTCCAAAGCCACTAATCTGATTGAGGGCGATACCAATAATCAAATAGATGTGTTTGTCCGGGATTTGCAGACCGGAGAGGTGAGCCGGGTATCTGTATCGTCAAATGGTACTCAAGCCGATGGTATGTCCTATCCTCCAAGCATTTCCGGCGATGGGCGTTATATTACGTTTATGTCAGTGGCGACCAATCTCACACTTGGAGATTGGAATAATCTGTCTGACATTTTCCTGCATGATCGGGAAACAAAACAGACAAAGATGGTGAACTTTGGTGGTGGTACATCCTCAGATCATCCACAGATTTCGGCAAACGGGCGGTACATTGTTTACGAAACCTGGACAAGCAAGATCGTTGCCGGTCAACGTCGTTATGCCTATATCATCTATCTGTATGATCGTCTGACAACTCGTACTAAAGAAGTTTCCATAACCCCGGATGGGAGTTTCCCAGATGGGAATTCACTCTATGCTACCATTTCCTCCAATGGTCGTTATATTGCCTTTTACTCTGAAGCGACTAATCTCCTGCTGGGCGATACAAACCAGAAATCAGATCTATTTGTCTACGATCAACTGATGGGAAAGATGGCGCGGCTTTCTATTGCAGCAGATGGTACCCAGGCCAATAATTCATCGTATGATGCCAGTTTCGGTGCATACGGAGCAGTCGTGTTTGACTCGTCGGCGAGTAATCTCGTATCAAATGATACTAATAATACGTCAGATTTGTTCTTCATCAGCGACGTTAACTGTTTGCTGCAAGCGAACGAGTTGTCACCAACGGAAGAAGCCACACCCGAAATCACCCCAACCATTGAAGTCACGCCGGAAGCGACCGCAACGAGCGAAGTGACACCGGAGGCAACTACAACAGCAGAAGCCACACCAGAAGCGACCGCAACTGTCGAAGTGACACCTGAAGTAACGGCGGTAGTAACACTGGAAATGACACCCGAAGTCACCGCAACAGCAGAAGTGACGCCAGAGGTCACACCCACCGTTGCCCCAACTTCGCTCCCGAACGCTGTTCCCCAAATCCATGTTTTTACCCAGCAACCCATCACTCTGACCTGGAATCGGATCACCTGGGCGGCACAATATCACCTTCAGGTGGATACGGATAAGGCGTTTGGAAATGCGCAGGATTTCACCACGCTGGACGCCGCCACTTTAGAATGGCAAATCAGCAATCTGTCTCCCAATACCTACCACTGGCGTGTGCAGGCGCTTGACGCCAACGGCAAAGCGGGCGGGTGGAGCGCCGTAGAGTCGTTCACGATTGGCTGGCCGTAAAAAATCAGGCTTGCCGGAGGCGAAGGCGGTCAGCCGTGACGGCCTTCGCCAACTTTGGTTCTTCTCATCCCCCACTCACGCCTTTCTGCTATCGTAACGCCTGTGAAAAATCACACAAAATAGTTCATCGGGCGGTTCGTGAACCGCCCCTACAATGGATTCAAGACTTCTATGAAACGTTGGCTGATTCTGACGGCGGCAGTGCTGGTCGTCATCGTGTTTGGCTTTAGCCTGATTGACGCCAACAGCGGCGGCGATATTAACGCCGAGGCGCAGTTTGCAGCGGTCAATATGGACACCTCCGGTTTTGCGCGGGCGACAGCGCCCTGGGAGTGGCAGTTCCCGCGGGATTTCGGCGCGCACCCGGAATTTCAAACCGAGTGGTGGTACTACACCGGCAATCTGGAAACGGACGATGGACGGCATTTTGGCTACCAGTTCACCATTTTTCGGCGGGCGTTAACGCCCTCACCCCCAAGTAAAACCGCTTCCGAGTGGCGCACCAATCAGGTGTATATGGCGCATTTCGCCGTGACGGATGTCGGCGACGGCGCGTATTATCACGAGCAGCGCTTCAGTCGCGGCGGGGCGGAGTTGGCCGGGGCGACGGTGGAGCCGGTCTATCGCGTGTGGCTGGAAGATTGGCAGGTGAGCGCCGCTGACGAGACCGCGCAAGCCACCCACATTACCGCTCGGAGCGCGAACTTTGCCGTTGATCTGGCGCTGGAACAGCTCAAACCGCCCGCGCTGCAAGGGCAAAATGGCCTGAGTCCCAAAGGCGAGGAACCGGGTAATGCCAGCTACTACTACAGCCTAACGCGCCTACGGACCGAAGGCACGATCACGATTAACGGCGAAACGTTTACCGTTTCTGGCGCGACCTGGAAAGATCACGAATTCAGCACCAGCGCGTTAGGTACGAGGGCGCAGGGGTGGGATTGGTTCGGACTGCAACTGGATGACAACCGCGAACTGATGCTCGGCCAGATTCGGCTGACGGGCGGTGACCGCGAACCGGCATTTGGCGGCCTGTTGGTGAATCCTGACGGCAGCACCCGCTATTTAAAAGCGTCCGACTTCACCCTCGAAGTCACGCAAACCTGGACGAGTCCGCATACCGGCGCGACCTATCCGGCAGGCTGGAACATTACCGTCAATACGGGCGCGGGCGACCCGCTGCGC
>DATALK010000665.1:0-3717 GCA_036261085.1 Phototrophicaceae bacterium
CGGATCACCGGCCAGCAAAAACTCCGCGCCCTGCTGAATCGCGCGCTGTACCAGATCACTCCGCCGTTCTACCGGCCATTTGCTAAAAGCCAGCATCACTTTAACCGCACCCCAGGCACAGGGCAGCTTATTATTGGCGCCACAGGCAAACAACGGACCGCACTTGCCCGCAAAATACCGCACCGGCGCGTGGCGATCCGTCATCGGCGCGATGCCGTCACCAGTGACGCTGCGGGCCATCCAATCAAAGGCCATTTCTAAACGCGGGTCAGCACAGCCCAGGTCTACCAGCGCGGCGCACAGATTGCCCTGCAAACAATCCGCTGTTCCTGAAGGCGCGCCGGAAGCGGAAAATTGTCCATCCTTTGCCAGCGCGTGATCGAGGACATAGGCGCAGGCTCGCGCGATGCGTTCATCCAGGGCAGCGGACGCGCCCAACTGCGCCAACAGCAGGATTGACCAGACGGTGGCCCGATATTTGGGATCGTAACCCGGGCCGGGTTCGACCCAATAGCCATCCTCATTCATAGCGTCCAAAATCGCGGCGATGGGGCCGGTTTGATGAGCGGCAATATGGGCAGCGTTTAGTTCTTTATCATCTGGTAAAACGTCGAGTAAATCGCGGCGGGTAAGATAACGCACATTGGCGCAATCGGCTTCCAGCAACCAGCGCAGGGAGTCCCCATTCAGTTGATCCTGCCAGCCCACTGCCCACCTCCTTAAACAGAACTTTAGTTCCTATTATAACTCGTAACTGTTCGTTTGGTGGATAAAACGATCCACCTGGCTATAATCGCTTCAGCATTTTCTCTCATTCATTTCATTTTCTGATAAAGGAGTGAGGACATGACCATCCAGGTTGGGCAATTGATTGTGTGGCTCATCACCGGGGCGCTGGCGGGCTATCTGGCCGGGTTATTGGTACGGCGGCGTGGATTTGGGACGGTAGGCAATATTGTGATCGGTCTGCTGGGCGCGCTGGTCGGCGGCCTGATTTTTCAACTTTTGAATATTCGGATTAGCGGCCTGCCGACGTTTACCTTTTCGCTGGCCGATTTATTGGTCGCCATCATTGGCGCGATAGTGCTGATGCTGATTATTGGCGCAGTACGACGGCGCTAAGGAGGCAGCAATGAATGTTTATGAGGCGATTCGCGCCAAACGCGCAGTGCGCCATTTCCAGGACACGCCCCTGCCGGATGAGATCGTCCGGCAAATTTTAAACGCAGGTCGTTTATCACAGTCCTCGAAAAACACGCAACCCTGGCATTTTATCGCCGTGCGTGATCGGGAGACACTGACTGCCCTCTCCAAAACCGGCGAATGGGCGGGACATCTGGCTGAGACCGCCCTTGGGGTAGCGATTCTGACGCCTGACCCAACCGAAAAATTTCAGGTGATGTTTGACGCCGGACAAGCGGCGGCGTACATGCAGTTGGCCGCCTGGGAACTCGGCGTCGGGTCGTGTCTGGCGTCCATTTATGAACCGGACAAGGCGCGGGACATCCTCGGTTTTCCGGCGGAATGGCATCTACGGATCGCGCTGTCATTTGGTTATCCCGCGCAGAACACGGAGCGTCCGCCGCGACCCGGTGGCCGAAAAACCTTTGATGAGGTGGTGCATTGGGATAAGTGGTAAGAGAAGTCGCCAGTCTTCAGAACCTCACCCCAACCCCTCTCCAAAAATTGGAGAGGGGCGATGGGCGGCGGGCAAAAAGACGAATGGATTGGAATGGTATCCGGGGGGTTATTCCCATTCCTCGCCCAAAAGGCGCGATTCGTCGGCCTTCTGGTCTTGGGGGCGTTTAGCGACGTAGCGTTTCCACAGGCGTTTGGTGATGGCGGCGGGGTCGTGTTCGACACCTTGTGCCGCAAAATAATCACAAATGCGGGTGACATCGCGTTCCAGCACAAAACGCGCGTTGCCGTTGCCTTTGCTGTTGACCACCTGCGGGAAATCAATGATCGTAATTTCACCTTCCCAATAGAGGATGTTATAGGCCGAGAGATCGCCGTGAATCAGGTCATGCTGGAGCATCAATTCCACATTCTGCATGACTTCTTTAAACAGGTCAGCGGCCTCGTCCGGGTCTAACTCCACGTCCTGCAAAATCGGCGCGGCCATCTGCTCGTCACCATGAAAACTCATCAGGATGGCATTTTCGCTGGCGGCGTAGACTTTGGGCACTTTGGCCCCGGCGGCGTGCAGGGTTTGCAGCGAAGTAAATTCGTGCATCAGCCAGGAAGTATGCGCCACCTGCATTCCATAGGCGGTCTTTTTACCCAGCGCCCGCTGCACCCGGTCAACGTGAACACTCTGGTTCATGTCGTTGCCTTCAGCGGAAAGCAAACCGCGTCCCTCGCGGTACATGGCATCGTTACGCAGGTTGCGGAACATATTCGGGCGATATACTTTGGCCGCGATGACGCCACCGCCGATGGCCGCTGTCGCCTGACAACGGTAGATGCTGGCTTCCTTGCCACCTTTCACCCGTGACAGCACATCACTGATGAGATGCTGGTTGTAGAAGTCGCGCAGCGAGGACAGCAGCCAGCCTTCCTCAAAGGGGCCGGGGTGATAAGTGGACTTAAAGCCCCCTTCCAACCCAACGGTATCGGCCAATTCCTGGACAAGCTGGTGTTCATCTTTCTTGGGCGTATGTTTGATCTTCGGCTTGCGCGCTTTCCGCGCCTTACGATCTGAATGGAGCGGGTTAAACTGGTCTTCATAGTCCGCGTACTTGTCGTAGTACGAATCCTGATTAGCGTTCAACGCTGGATGTCCTTTTTAGTCAACTGAAGCTTAATGGCAATACGAGTCTGAAAATAGCAAACCTCTCCGCGTCGGGGAGAGCCAGCACAGTTTGAGGCGGGGCAAACAGTTGACCAAAAGAACCGATGGGATGCAGCCAACGCAAAAATGGCACACACCACGAATTCACCTCAAACCGAGGGTCGATTCGGGTACGCCAGAGGGCTGCGCGGCTGTAAAACTGGGGAATTAACCGAGAGTTAGCGAGCGAAGCAGCAGGCCAGCGTACCGCAAGTGACAAGTCCGTTGATCCGATGTGACATGCAAACGCCTCCTGTGAACTGCAAATTTTACTGCCCGATAGCGTAACACAAATGGAGTCGGATTGTCAAGCAGAATATAAAGGGGGTTACGGACCGATTTGTGCCAGCCGGTGATGCAGCGTTTCAAGCACATCGGGGCAACGTTCGGCATATTCCGCCCGCGTAAAACCGGCGGCTAAAGCGCGCAGCAAGTCCGGGGTGATTAAAATCGGTTGGCCGTGTCCCGGTAAAATCACATCGGCCTCGGCCAGTACTACCGCTGTACTGCGCCAGGTCTGCATGATTTCATCCGGTTCGTACCCGTTCGGCCAATAATATTCCCAGGCGCGCAGCCATTCTTCGTTGAGGATGGCGTCACCGACAACCCAGACGCGCTTCCCGGCAATGGACGTAAAAGCCAAAGCGCGCAAAAATGGGTCATGCCCTGGTAGATCAACGGCCCGCACATCGGGGAAACGTTCACTTTCCCCCGGAACCAGCAGCTTAAAGGCGTACTGCGGCGCATGAGCGGGCAAGCGCGGCATATGATCGTAATGATAGTGCGAGACAAAAATATAACCGATACTGCCAAAACCGATTTCCAGCAATTGGAGCTGACCGACAGCCTCTGCAAAGCCCCGATCCGTAAAAAACGGATCGGTC